>CAZAAM010000005.1:7152-25616 GCA_964483055.1 uncultured Victivallales bacterium | reverse complement strand
CGCCCAAGTCAGCGGAACGCTTCCGCAAGCCCAGGCGCGAACCCGATCCGGAATTCGATTTTTCTTTCGAACCGTTCGAGGAAGAAGACGTTGCGCGGAATGCGAACTCATCCGTGAATGCGGACGCCTTGGCGGCTGGCGCGCAAGAGCCTCTCGGGAAAAACGTGGAAGCCGGGTTCGCGCCTCCTGAAATGAATTCAAAAACGGAACAAGAACAAATGCAAGTCGCTCCATCAACATCTCAAGAATCCGTTGCGGAAACTCCCCTCCCGATGGAAGACGCCTCGGACGACGTTTCCGCACATTCCATGAATCCGGAAGAAACCAATGACGAACAAAACAGCGAAGCGAACACGCCCATGACAGATTCCGATTTCGAACAGAAGCCTGTTGCAGACAGAGCGCCCGAACCGCCCGTCGAACCTTCCGATGCGGAAGTCATAACTCCGCCCTCCCCTGCTCCTCGCGCCATCCGCACCCCGCTTTTCATTCATCCTGCGTCGCATGGAAGCGAAAATGACGTGCCGGATCCAAAGCCAAAGAGCGCGCCCGCCCTTTGTTCCGTCGAACCGCGCGAAACGCTCGGCGAAACATTGGAAGCGGCGCGCGATCGTTCCGGCCTGTCGATTCAGGACGTGGCGAACGCGACGAAGATCCGCACCGACTATCTGCGGGAACTGGAGGCGAACAAGCTTCATACGCGCCTGCCCATGGTCTTTGTTTCCGCCTACGTCAGAACACTTTGCGACCTCTATCATCTCGATGCGGACTCCAAGGAAATGATTCTGCGGAAGCGCTGCGAACTTTCCGGTGAGACTGAACAGGTGCCGCGTCAGCTCATCGACGAACTCGATGCAGACAAGCTTATCAACGCCGACGAAGAAAAACGCGTGCGGCGTCTTTTCCTTTCCTTCGGAATCGGGCTTCTGCTCCTCCTTGTTCTCGCGGTCTGGGGCGCCATCGCGCTTCTTTCGCCGGATCCGCAGTCAATGCCTGCAGCCGGCGTCGCCGGCGCAGAAGCGCGGCAGGTTCCCGCCGGCAATCCCAGCATCGGCGTCTCCATGTCCGAATCGGAACTGGAGCGCTTCATTACGCCCGAAGAGCCGCATGTCTCCGTATTGAAAATGAGCGCGACGCCCGCGCTGGACCGCTGAGGGGTCTGTCATGCCAGTCTCGTTCGACGTCCTTCGGCAACGTCTCAGGGATGCGGCAGAACGTCGCACGGAGGAAATTCTCAACCTGTCGGAATCGGTTGCGGCAAATCCGGAACCCGGCTACCGCGAGTTTCAGACTTCCTCGCTGGCGGAATCCGTTCTGAAACGGCTTGGACTGGAAGTCCGCACGGGACTTGCCCGCACCGGTCTTCGGGCAGATCTTGTCGGACGCGCTCCCGGTCCAGTCTTCGCCGTGCTTGGAGAAATGGACGCCCTGTTCATTCCTTCCCATCCGCTGGCGAATCCGCAGACGGGTTTCGCGCATGCGTGCGGGCACAACACCCATATCGCGACCATGCTCGGCGCCGCCATGATCCTGAGCGACGCCCGCGCGGCGGAGGAAATCTCCGGACGCATTGCCTTCATAGCCTGTCCGGCGGAAGAGGCGATCGAGCTGGAGTTCCGAAAGGAATTGATTCGCAGAGGTGAAATTCGCTTCCTCGGCGGAAAGCAACAGATGATCGCGGAGGGAGTCTTCGACGATGTCGACATGGCTGCCATGATTCACGCCGGTTCCGCATCAGGCGCGACCGATACGAACGGGACCGTATTTAAGCGCGTCGAATTCCACGGACGCTCGACGCATGCGGCGAAACCGTTCGACAGCGTGAACGCTCTCTCCGCCGCCTCGCTCGCAATTCAGGCACTCGGACTCCTTCGGGAAGTCTACTCCGCGGATCCATCCGTCCGCATTCACTGCATCTTGAATTCCGCAGGAACTGCTGTCAACATCATTCCCGACCTTGTCGTCATGGAATGCCAGCTTCGCGCCGATGCTCCGGAAAAGCTTCTGGAAATGTCCGCTCGCGTCGATCGGGCTCTGCGATCCTGCGCGGAAGCGCTCGGCGGAACAGCCGCCATCGAAACCTTGCCCGGCTACCTTCCAATGCGAAACGATCGCAAACTCTTCGACGTTTTCCGTGAATCGATGCGCGACGCCGCGGACGATCCCGATCTGGACCCTCGCATCGAAACAAGCGGAATCTGTACGGACATGGGCGATCTTTCTCTTATGCTTCCCGCTCTTCACGGAACCGCGCGCGGCGCGAAGGGAGAACTCCACAGCATGGATTTCCGAATCGTCGACCCGCGCAAGGCGTGCGTTGAAACCGCTCTCTCGCTCGCGCTTACCGCTTGCCGTCTTCTCTTTGGAGACGCGGAAGCCGGACGCGCCATCGCCGCGCGGAAGACTTCCATGCTTTCCAAGAAGGACTGTCTCGAGCTCCTTTCACGACTTTCATCTTCCGGAGGAATCGTCCATGCCTGAAATCATTGTCAAGACAAGCCGACGCAACGAAATCATCGATGTCACGGCGGATGTCGAAGCCTGTCTGCCTGCCGAACTGAAGAGCGGCCTCTGCACCGTCTATTGCCCTCACACCACTGCCGGGCTGACCGTCAATGAAAACGCCGATCCGGACGTCAAGCACGATATCCTCGCCAAGCTCTCGATGCTTGCGCCGCACGAAGAAGCGTTCTACCGGCACTGCGAAGGCAACAGCGACGCCCACTTGAAGGCGTCTCTCATGGGCTTCGCTCAAACCGTTCCTGTCCGAGGCGGGAAGCTTGATCTCGGGACGTGGCAGGGAATCTATTTCTGCGAATTCGACGGTCCGCGCACGCGCAGAATCCGCGTCTATTGGCAGGAAGCAAACTTCTGACCTCGCTTCGTCCGCTATTTCCGACATATTCGTCCTGCCTCCATACGACGCAACGCAACGAAGCGCGATCGCGCAGCTTCCTTTCCATTGGGCGGCGGCGCATGCCGAATTTCATTCGCGCCCTTTTCACGACTGAAAATCGCGCTCCTGCGAAAATAGCTTCCCGACGCCCAACAGAGAATGAGAGCCGAATTCCCTTTCCGTCTTTCGTATTCCGCGCAACGCTTTTCATCGCGGATCCTCTTATTGTTCATCATGTTGCATCCTGCAAGCAAGTTCATTGCGATTTCGCCGAAGATCGCCGTGTCCGCATCAGCCCGGCTTTGCGCGCGGCTTCCGTCGAACGCATGGTCGGCGCGCCTTTGCGGGATCGGCGCATTCGCGGCCGCCGTGCTGCATGCATGCGCGCGAAATCCTCGCGCAACATGCCAATTCGAACGATGCGTCCTAGCGCAACGAACTATCAAGGAGGATCAAAAGCTGTCGGGAGCGCAGGAGGAGCTTCCATCGTCTCGTTTTGGCGGATTGCCGTTTGAAATGAGAAAATTCGTTTCTATCCGGATGATATTTCGAGGAATGCTCGATGCGAAGTTCGAAGCGAGCGGATGCGCCGTGCAAAGAAAGGTCTTTGAAATTGCCAAAATCATGGAAAAAGTCAAAAAAAACGCAATGGCTGTCAAAAAATGCAATGCGCGCGTGTATAATAATATATATTGAAGGAAGAAACGAAGTTTTTTCATTTCGAACAATGCAGGCGGCCACGAACCACCATTTCAAGGGACACAGCTGATTTTTTTTAACAATGCACTCATGGCAACAACGGAAAGGCAATTATGAAAATGCGTTTCAGAAAAGCTCTGCTCGCCTCGACGCTAGCGCTCTCCGGCATCGCGCTTCAAGCTTGGGACAACGGCGACGGCACATATACGAATCCGATGCTCGACGCCGACTATCCGGACTCGGAAGCCATTCGCGTCGGAAACGATTACTACTATCTCTCAAGCTCCTTTCATCTGACGCCGGCCAATCCGATCATGCATTCCAAGGATCTCGTCAATTGGAAGCCTGTCGGATTCACGATTCCGAACTACAAGGCGTTGAATGATCCTCGCTACGACATGACAAACGGCCAGCCCGCCTACGGACTCGGAAGCTGGGCTCCTTCGCTCCGTTACCATGACGGCATGTTCTATTCCATCTGCTACGTTTGGATCAAGCCCGGCAACGCCAACAACCCAGACAAACTCGACGGGCGGCTGCTTGTCTCTCGCTCGAAATCCATCGAAGGTCCCTGGGAAACAAACGTTATTGACGCGCATCTTTACGATCCCGGCCTCTTCTTCGACGACGACGGGCGCGTCTACGTATTTCACGGACAAGACATGCTCTACGTGACGGAGCTCGACAAGGATTTGACCAAGACGATCAGCGAGCCGAAGCTCATCTATCGCAAAAGGCCTTACTACGAGGGCATTCATGCCTATAAGATCAATGGCATGTACTATCTGTACTGCACGGGCGGCGGACATCAGCAGACGCTCCGCTCCAAAAACATCTTAGGCCCCTATGAGCACAAGACAGTCTGCTTCTCCGATCTGAGCTTTCCCTCCTCCGGACTGCATCAGGGCGCGCTCATCGATACGCCGTCCGGCGAATGGTGGGCGATCATCTTTCAGGATCGCGGCAAGTACGGTCGCATGCCGATGCTCCTTCCCGTCACGTGGATCGACGGCTGGCCGATCACTCGCCCGGTCATGACCTTCAGAAAGCCGAACACGGGCTGGAACGAACCGAATCCGAACGCCGACTGGATGAGCGACGAATTCGACTCAACAAAGCTCGGACTCCAGTGGCAGTGGAATCATCATCCCGCCGCCTCCGGATGGAGCCTTACGGAACGGCCGGGATTTCTGCGGCTCCGCACAACGACGAAGGCGGACGCGCTCCGTCTCGCGCGCAATACGCTCGTACAACACGTCTTCGGTCCAGGATCCGGAGCGGAAACGAAACTGGACGCCTCTGGGCTTAAGGATGGCGACTATGCCGGACTCGGTCTTTTTTCTCAGCACTCCACGTTCATTGCAGTCGTCGGCCGCGATGGGAAGAAGTTCATCCAATTGGTCTATCAGCCGAACGACCGCGGACGCTTTGAAACGCGCGTTCTGAAGGAAATACCGTTCGAGGAGAACGAAATCCGCTTCAAAGCGGAGATCGCGCCGCTGGAATACGCCGTGCGGTACTGGTATGCCGCGAAGGAAGCCGAATGGATTCCCGTCGGCGACAAGGTTCCGATTCCCTATGAATTCTTCGTCGACTGGCTTGCGCCGCGCTGGTGCATTTTCAACTATGCGACGAAATCGACCGGCGGACATGTCGATTTCGACTGGTTCCATTACATCATGCCGAAAAATCGGACGAACCTGCGCAAAGCCGGCGAAATCCTCGACGCGCAGTTCTGCGACGAATGGGATGATATGAATGGAACCCGCTTCGTCTGGGTCGACGACATCTATCCCAACATCGTCCTGAAGCACAAGGTCCTCGGCGTCTTCACCGGGCGCATCGAAGAGATCAATTCGTGGACAAGCGCCTTCCGCGCCGACCGCGCAGGACAATGGCTCAGGTTCAACCGCATCGACTTCTGTGAAGACGGAGCCATGGAGGTCTCCATCAAAGCGCGCGGACATGGCGCCGTCGAAGTTCGTCTGGATTCCGCGGACGGCAGGATGATCGCCTCCGGACGCATCGACTCGAAAGACATGCAGGAAACGACTCTGCGGCTGACGGAAAGCGTCTCAGGCATCCGTCCTGTCGTCTTCGTCTTCCGTCCCGACGATGGAAAAACGATTGAAATGCGTTCCGCCCGCTTCCTGCAGAAGGAAAGACAATAATCGTTCTTCGCGTCCGCAGCGGAGTGAACAACGCTTCGGACGCGTCAAGGAAACAACATCCGCCCGGCGGGACAGCCGGACGGCAATCGCGAAACAGGAGCTCCCAAATGAATGCAAAACAAGCAATCGCAGCTACCCTCGCAGCGCTCTGCCTCCCGCTGACGGCAAGAGAAGTCGTCGACCTGTCCGGAGACGGCTGGAGTCTCTGGCGCGACGTCAAGGCGGACTGGCGATCGGAATCGGTCGTCGTGCCGGGAACGCCGCTGGACAAGGTGCAGGTCCATGAACCGACAGGCGGCTGGAAGGAGCTGGACGAAGCGGAAAAGAAGTCCGTCTCCGTCCCTGGCGTCGTGGAACAGTATTGCACCGACATGAGCAAGCTCAAGGAAAAGCCGATGCGCGACATTGCCGACTTCTGGTATCCTCTGCACGGCGTTTCCTGGTGGGTAAAAACCTTTCAAGTTCCAAATGGCATTGAAAACAAGCGTCTTGTAATTCGCTTTGAAGCAGCGCGTCATCGCGCGGAAGTCTTTCTCGACCGCAAGCTCGTCGCAGTCGATCAGGCCAGCGACACGCCGTTCGAAGTTGATGTCACCGGGAAACTGAAGGCAGGCGACAAGGCGGAGCTCGCCGTCCGCATCACCAACCCCGGCGGAGACTATGACTGGATGGACTTCGTTCCCATCGTCTGGAACGGCGTCAAGATCCATGGAGGCCGTTCCGTCGGCGGCATCACCGGCAAAGTCTCTCTCAACATTCTGGATCCGGTCTACATCGACGACATCTTCATTATGAACAAGCCGGATCCGCGCACGATCGAAGTCCGCACGACGATCCGCAACACCGCGGATTCCGTGCAGAAGGCGGAGCTCGCGACCTGCGTCGTCGAGGAAGGATCCGACAAGAAGCTTGTTCCGTCGACCGAGAGCGTCGAACTGCAGCCAGGCGACAACGTCATTTCCCGCACGATCTCGCTGTCGGACGCAAAGCTGTGGGATATCGACTCTCCGAATCTGTATCGTCTCGTCGCGCAGTGCGGAAACGACGTCAAGGAACAGACCTTCGGCTTTCGCTGGTTCGCACCGGATGGAATCGGCGAAAACGCAGTCTTCCGTCTTAACGGACGCCGCATCCGCATTCTTTCCGCGCTCAGCTGGGGCTGGTGGCCGACTACGGGAATCATCCCGACCCCGGAATACGCGGCCAAGCAGGTCGCGACCGCAAAGATGCTCGGATTGAACGCGCTCTTCTTCCACCGCCACATGGGACAGCAGCTCCTTCTTCAGGAGGCGGATCGTCAAGGGCTCATGTATCATGGCGAGCCGGGCGCCTTCGTCGGCGGAAGCCATTCTCCGGAAGGGAAGGCGATCATGAAGGAGCGCGTGCTCCGCATGGTCAAGATGTTCCGCTCGCATCCGTCCTTCATCTTCTACGACCTCATCAACGAGCAATGGAGCGACTCCAAGGATTATGCATGGTATCAGCACATGGTCGAAGAGGTCCATAAGGCCGACCCGACCCGCGTCGTCGCGCTGACCAGCGCCTGGGGAAAGCAGGACTACGACGTCGAAGAGATATCCAAAATGCACGCCCGCCCTTACGATCCGACGATCTACAAGAAGGGCTGGTGCGATTTCCATCAAGCGTCGTCGACGCATACAAGCTATCCCGATTACACCTACGTCAATCCGAACCGTTATATCTGCTATTCCAACGATCGGCCGGAAATCATGATCTGGGGCGAAGAGGCGCCCATGTCCTCCCCGCCGCGTCTGAGCTCCATCGCCAAGGAGATCGACAAGATCGGCCAAACCGGCATGGACGGCGAAGCGTTTCTTCTTTGGAAAGACGAAATGGAACGCTATCTTGACAAATGGGATCTCCTCGAAAGCTTCCCGACAATCGACGAATTCGGACTCATGCTCGGCAAGCCGGCCATGTTCAATCAGGCACATCGCATCGAGAACGTCCGCATGAACGACATCGGCGACGCCTATATGATCAGCGGTTTCGAAGCGGCGCTCCGTGACAACAATTGCGGCGTTGTCGACATTTATCGCAATCCGAAAGGCGATCCTGCGATCATCCGTCAGGCGGCGAATCCGCTCCGTCTGGTCGTCCGCCTTCCGGAACGCACCTTCGCCATTCCCGCGGAAGCGACTCCGGACATTTACATCATCAACGAAAAGGATCTAAAGGGCGAATTCACGCTGAAAGTCGAAGCCGTCATTGACGGCAAAATCGTCGCGTCCGACTCCTGCAAGGTCAAAGTGAACGGAGGCGAAATCTTCGGCGAACTCTTGAAAGAGAAAGTCGCGCTCCGCATTCGCAAGCCGGGCGTCGGCTTCTTGCGCGCCTCGCTCGCCGGAACGGATGTCAAAGGCTGCCTGGAATTCCATGCGCTCGACACGACCCCGCCGCAGATCGCCAAATCCATCGCGATTCTTTCTGACAACGACGATTTCATGGATTTCATGAAAAAGTGCGGCTTCAACGTCTCGTCCTATGATCCGAACGCGAAGGCCGCGCCGGACATTCTGATCCTTGATAAGAAGCCTCGACCGGATCCGATCGTTCTCGCAGGCGATCAGATCAGCGATCCGGACGGCAAAAAAGGCGTGCTTCGCGCCACGTTCCGCTACTTCGGAGAAACGCTCCACTCGGAAGACGTGAAATCGTCTGAAATGGGCATTCCCCACCTGCTTGGACGCCATCGCGCCTTTCCGCAAGTCTTCCGCTACGACATCGATCTCGACGGATTCTGGACTCCGAAGGAGGACGGACTGCACGTTCTGAAGGTCGAGGGAGCTGACTTCGGAGATCCATTCACGCTGGAAGTCGATGGCAGAAAAATGGAGATGAATATTCTCAACGAGGCGCCGATCGAGGTTAAGGCCGGCGTGCCGCTGAAGCTTCATTTCTCCATGCTTAAAAATCAGACCGGACATTTCAAGATCATGGTCTATGAGCCGAATTCGAATCCGATCGACGTCAAGGCGATCTTCGAACTGGCAAAGGACAAAGGCACGAGAATCCTCGTCCTTGGAAACGCCGTCGAATGGATGCCATACGTCGCCAAGGCGGCCGGCATCCGCTATCGCGGCGCGTTCGACCTTGGGCACAACTGGATCGGCGGACACTACTTCAACATCGATCATCCGGTTTTCGACGGCTTCGCCGTGAAACGCACGCTCGACTATCCGTTAAACAAGGTTGCGGGCGGCAAGCGCACCGGACTTTGGATCGATGGGGAAGACGTGCAGCTGATCGCCGGAGCATGGCAGAGCGTGAACTGCAAGCTGGGAGTCGGAGTCGGCAGCGTCAAATGCGGAAAAGGCTCGATCCTGTTCTCCACGCTGAACATCATCAGCAATCTTAACGATCCCGCCGCTCAACGGATGCTTTTCAATCTTTTGAAGCACGCCAGCGCGCCGGCGCAATAAGACCAATCAACGAAATCAACAAAAAACAAGGAAACAATAAAGACAAGTTCCATTGAATGCAAACGAATCATGCGTGCTACGGCTTTTGCGTCCAGTCCAGCCCTCCTCTCCGCCGGAGGATCGCCCTGGGCGCAGAAAAAAGCCATGTCATGAAAATCCAAACTCATTGCGCGGCCTCTTTTTCAAGAGCGCCAAACAGACTGCGGACACGGCATTCATACGGGGCTCGTCTCCAACCGCGGATTCGACTGCGAAACAGATGAATGGAAGCCAGGACTCTTCTCCTGTCCGGACGGAGCTTTTGGGACCTGGCGTCTTTCTTCCATGCTCCGCTGTTTTCGTGAATGATTCACCCCAATCATAAGCACAAGGACGCCAGCAATGAACATGAGAAGCCTGCAAGGGTGCGCCGCTGCGATCGCAGCGGCCTTTTCGCTGACTCTTCCGCTTGCCGGAACGGACCAGGAAACAAGACCGACGACTTACTGCAATCCGATCGATCTGCCATATCGTTTCGCGTTGAAGAATCATTCTCTCGCTCGCGGGAAGTCCGGTCGTGAAGCGGCAGACCCGTGCATGGTCTTTCATGAAGGAGTCTATTGGCTCTTCGCCTCCAAGTGCGGCGGATATTTTCGCTCCAGCGATTTGATCGACTGGGAATTCATTCCTGCGACCGAGGGCTTCCCCGTAGAGGAATACGCGCCCGCCGTAGCCGTCTATAAGAACAAATGGCTGATGATGCCCTCCGCCGGACGCCCCTCCGCACTTTACGCGACGGACGATCCTGCATCGGGGAGCTGGACGCTCATCCGAGAATTTCCGCTCATTTGCGACCCGGAAATTTTTGTCGACGACGACGAACGCATCTATCTTTTCTGGGGCTCCTCTCCTGACAAGCCGCTGTACGGCGTCGAACTCGATCCCGAAAACGATTTCGCCATGATCGGCGAACCGGTCGTTACGGTCAAAAAGCTCGATCTCGTGAATCACGGATGGGAAAGCCGCTTCCAGTTCGCCGACGACGCCGAAATGGCGAATCCGAAAAAGCCCATGCCTTGGATGGAAGGCTCCACTCTCATCAAGCACGACGGCCTCTACTATCTGCAGTACTCCGCTCCTGCAACGGAGATGAAGGAATATGCCGACGGCGTCTACGTCGCCGACAAACCGCACGACCCCTATCGCTATCAGCAGTACAGTCCGTTCTCTGAAAAGTCGACCGGCTTTATCGGATCCGCCGGACACGGATGCACGGTGCGAGGCGCGAACGGACAATTCTGGCGCATCGCCACAATGGCGCTCTGCGTCAACTTCGGATTCGAACGCAGAATCGGACTCTTCCCTGCGGGATTCCTCCCCTCCCCCGACGGCGGCCCCGATCAGATCGTCTGCAACACCTATCTTGCCGATTATCCGCAACTGGCTCCCGGACTCGCAAAAAATCCTATGGAAGACAATCTTGCAGGATGGATGCTCCTCTCGCGCGAAAAAAAATGCAGGGCCTCGTCCTCCCTCGGGGACGATCGCAAGCCTGAAAACGCCTTCGACGAGAACATCCGCACGGCGTGGTCCGCGAAGACCGGCGACAAAGGAGAGTGGCTGGAAGTCGATCTTGGCAAGATTTGCCGCATCGATGCCGTTCAAATCAATTTCGCCGATGTCGATTCCAAGGTCTTCGGGCATTTGAACGATGCGTATCGCTATCGCATCGAGGCCTCGCAGGACGGCAAGGAATGGATCACGATCATCGACATGCGTGAAAACAGGAAAGACGCCCCGCACCAATATCTTCAGCTTGACACTCCCGTCATGGCGCGTTACGCAAAGATCGTCTCCGAATACGTCCCCGGCGGCGCGAACTTCTCCGTCAGCGACTTCCGCATTTTCGGAAACGGCCTTTCCGCTCTCCCGGAAAAGGTCGCAAAAATCGATGCGAAACGGATGGAAAACCGACGTGTGATGAAGGTGGAATGGGAGCCTTCCGACAATGCCGAATTCTATGTCGTGCGCTTCGGGATCTCGCCTGATCGTCTGACTCGTCACATCCAAGTCTATGACAGGACCTCCGCCGTCATTCCGGGATTGAATCGCGAGCCGGAATACTATGCGACTGTGGACGCCGTCAATGATTCCGGCATCACGAAGGGAATCGCCGCTGTTCATGTCAAGCCCAGCCCCTGACGATGCCCGTGCGGCATTCATTGCCCGCTCGAATCGCACGCAGGCTGCGTCCGTCTTTCACCGGGCGTCGCATTTTCAAAGCTTCTTCTCATGGACGCCGGCGCGGCATTCGTGAGGAGAACTGCGGAACTGCGCGATAAAAAACCATGAATTCGTTTTTTTCGCCGGACGGATCGCTCCTGCCTGCGGCTGCATTTCGCCTCTTCAACGAAAAAGGATTCTCCTTTTTCATGAACCCCGATTTTTTATTCGCATAACCCCATTGAGAAACAAAGATCTTGCGACAACGTTCGCTCCGAAGTTTTTTTTGTAAAAATTCCTGCGCCTTCCTCTTCCGCCCCTTCTTCGTATGCAAGCAGAATTGTTTCCCCTTGCGCTTATCGTGAAAACATGTCTTAATGTTCATGAACGCTGAAGAGTCATGCGTACCGGGATGAAGCCATCATCAGGAGCACAGGAAACGCAGGATAAAAAGCTTGATTTCGCTTTGATTGAACGACTTGCAGCCATCTTGATTTTCAGGGATCCTGCCGCCGCGCTTCCGCCTTCCCTGCGCTGCGCGCGGCGAACGGAAACGCGAGAACAGCTGTCTGCCTGCATGTCGAAATTGAAGAATCACGCGACGAGGAACAGCCTTATGCGGCAGTCGCCGATCGGCAGACCGGACGTGCGCGCATTCTATTCCATTCGTGGTCGTCGGGATTCGATCCTTGACTGAAAACGAGGCTCTCGAAGCATGCTTCTTCGGCGATTTCGGAAAGAGCTCCTGAATCCGCTCGGAGCGTCAAGGGAGGATTTCTCGATTCTTCCTGAAGCAAAGACGACGGCGGACGACATGCGATGCGTTTCAGAGGAACGTCAGAAGAGCTCCTAGCGCCGCGGATCCCAATATCAGCAGCGTCAGTGGAATCTTCGTGCGGAAGATCAGCAGCGCCGATGCGCAGAAAACAAGCAGTCCGGACCATGAAACATGGAAGCTTTCCGGAAACGAAGGAAGACGGAGGCAAAGAATCCGCGCGAGCTCTCCCCATGGAATCGGCGCGGTGAAAACCGACATGCCGAGAAAAATCGAGACGGAAAAGGCGATCAGAGCCACTGCGGCAATGCGCGTTCCTCCCAAGATGCCGGAAAGCAAGAAGGTTCCCTGCCATTTCTGCATGCATTTCACAGCGATGGAAGAAAGAATCACAGTCGGAGCTATGATTCCGAGCGTGGCTGAAAGCGCACTCCAGAAGCCGCCTTGCAGAAAGCCGATGTAGGTCGCGGAATTGATTGCGATCGGCCCCGGCGTGACTTGCGCGATGGAAATCAGATTGCCGAATTCCTCCAGAGAAAGCGCATGCGTCTTGTTGACGAATTCCACAATAAGAAGCGGCACCAGCATGTAGCCGCCTCCGAAGCAGAGAAGCGCGAACTTGCAAAAAACAAGAAAGAGCAGAACATGATTCATGCCTTCGCCCTCCTCCGCTGAAACCAGACGTAAAGGCAGCCCGCCGGCATCGCTCCGAGAATCAGAAACGCCGGACTGACCCCGCAAAGAGCCAAAATCAGAACAAGCAGCATTGCGAAAAGCTCGAACCAGTTTTTCAGCGAGCGGCGCGCCATTCGGATTGCCGTGGCAAAGATCATCGCGGCCACGCACGAACGCACTCCGTTCAACGCTCCGAGGAGAATCCTGTTTTCCGTATTGAGATGCGGAAAGCATGCTGCGACGACAAGAATCACGAGGAAAGACGGAAGAATCGCTCCGAACGAGGCGCAAAGAGCGCCTGGAAAGCCGGCAATGCGCGTTCCGACGAAGATCGCGGAATTCACCGCAACGATGCCCGGCATCGTCTGCGTAAGCGTGACCATGTCCAAAAGTTCTTCGCGCGTCAGTATCTTGTGTTTGTCGACGAACGTCTCTTCGATCACTGGCAGCATCGCCAATCCGCCGCCGACAACGAGTGCGGCGATTCGGAAAAAGGCGAAGAACAGAACCAGCAATCGCTTCCAAAACGGCATTGCGGCGGTCTGCATTGCTTCTTTCCCCTTTGCATTCGTCGCCGCCCTCTGATCCCGATCGCGAATCGCGTTCACGTTCGGAAGAATGGCATCCGCATTAAGAGCGGGCGACGTCCCCTTCCTTTCATTTTCTCTCCGACGCATGCATCCATGACGCATTCGCCGCATTGCGCGTAATATATACCCTTTCGAGAAAAAATCCAAACGTCTTTGCAAAGAAAACCAATCCGGACGCCTTTCCCGGCGACAATGCGCGAAAAGAGGAGGACGACTCCTCGGCAAAAGAGCTTGACGGATAGACGAAACAAGGAATCGGGCGGCGAATCGACGAAAAAAGCATGCAAAAAGTTCAGCCCCTTTTGCGGACGATGAGCGCCCCCGGCGTCTTGCGAAAGCGTGAAGCGACATTATCATACCATATGCAACATTTCGCGGGGATTCGCCTTATGCCATCGTCCAAATCAACGCCACTCCATGCCCTTTCATGCGCATTTGTTTTTTCTCTGGCAATCCTTTCACGCACGCTTTTCGCGTTCGACGGCTGGACATCCATGCATGGGATTCCGCGTTCCGAACAAGACGTAAAAGTCATTGAACACGCAGCATATCTCCTTGGATATGACGAGAACCGCCGTCTTGCGCTTTGGGCATGCGTCATTCTGAAGGAAGAGGATCTTGTCTTGCCGCGCGTCAGAAGAACGAACCGATTTCTCGCCGATCCTGCGATCGCAAAGAATCCGGTGGAACCGAAGGAATACGCAGGAAGCGGCTTCGACCGAGGGCATCTCGTCGCGGCCGCGGATGTCGCGCATTCCGAAACGGCAATGCGGGAAAGCTTCTATATGTCGAACATCGCTCCGCAAGCCCCGGCGTGCAACCGCGGCATCTGGCGCAATCTGGAAGAGGAAGTGCGGAACATTGCAAAACGCGAAAAGGCGATTTGCGTGTTTACTGGACCGATCTTTTTGAAGAACAAGAAGATCACAGCTGCGATCGGTCCTCGCTCCCTGCCTGTCCCGGATGCATTCTACAAGGTCGTGCTCGATCTGACTCCGCCCATGAAGGCGATCGCGTTCATCGTCTTGAACCGCGGTTCGAAGGAATCGCCCTGGGCGTTTGCGACCACCGTCGATCATGCGGAGACGCTGACAGGGCTCGACTTCTTTCACTCGTTGCCGGACGAGCTGGAAAAAGCGTTGGAATCCCAAGCGGATGCCAAGGCATGGAAATAAGGCGGGTCTCTCGCGACTGAACGAGCGGCCCGCCTCTCTGAAACGTCAAATCTTCTGATCGCGTCCGGACGGATATTCGCGCTTCTCCTTTCCGGGAAGTCCGATCCAGACAGGTCCGTCGGCGCTGTAGAAGAATTCGCCGTTCTTGCGGTAGAGCCTCGCATTGGTCCACTCGCCTGCCGCCTGAATGAAATGCCCGTTCCAGGAAACGCGCTCGCCATTCCCGAGGAAAAGATATTGCAGCCCGTCCGCATCAAAGCAAATCACGGAGAATCCTCCCTCCGCAAGAACGCCCTTTTCAGGAGAAAAGCCGTCGTCGCCGGCACAGGAAAGAACGATCTCCGTCCGCCCGTTCAGCGAAGGCGTTTCTATCTTCGCTCCGGCCGCTTCCGCTTGTTCTGAAATCAGCTTTGTAAATCTGCGTTCGAGTCCGTCCGCGGAAAAGACGGCGACATACGGCCTCTTCCAGGCGTCGCCGCTGCGACGCACGATAATCGCCGGCGTCGCGGCTGGCGAGAGGGACGCTTTTTCAGGAACAACCTCCGGGATGAAGGTCGAAGGCGGCGCATCCATGGCGAAGAGCGTCGACTCCGGCGCGCCTGCCATCCACATGCGGACATTGAGGCCTGAAGAAACATTCCATTCCGCGCTGATGTCGGCATCGGTCTTCCCCGTTCGGATGTTCTTGAAATATGAATAGTTCGGATTCCAGGCCGGCTTGATCGCATCGACCGGATCCATCTTGACGGAAATCGTCGCCAGAGATCCGATCACATGCTGGAGGTAGTCGCTTTCATTCTGGCGCGAACGAAAGACGTCAACGTAATATCCTTCATTCGAGCCGCTTCGAATCAAGGCGACTGTGCGTCGTTTTTCAGAGGCAGTGACGTCCGCGTAGGTCACGGAAGGACAAACTCCTTCGGCGACAGCGAACTCGCCCGGCTCGATGCGCGGTTCCGAACCGTTTAGGACGATCGGACCGGAAAGATAGCCGGGGAGCATCGTATTGACGCCTGTCGGTCCCTGATGATAGGCGTAGTCTTTCGACCAATAAGACTCATAGGCGGCGGCATCCGGCGCGACCGCATAGCCGTCGGCGTAGAACTGCCAAGCCAAGCCTGTACGATTCAAATGCCACCCCTTGCGTCCGCCGTAGAGCGTCGCCATGAGGCCGTAGCCGTTCTTGGCAGGATTCGCAAGGAGCAAATGCCGATGAAAGGGAGAATAAGCGATTCGCGAACGCGGCGGCGGATCCGCATCAGGGAGCTCGGCGGCCATCGTGGACAGACCGCTCCAATCCGCTTGGGAACGATCCGCTTTCAGAGTTTTCAACGCCGCGGCGCAACGCAGCGCGCCCTCCCTGTCGCCGATACGGTCGCAATACGTCAGGAATCGCTCGAAGACGCTGGCGTCAAGCTTGCCTCCGCGGGAATCTCCGAAAACGAGATGGTTGCCGCGTTCGTCCTGCCAGATCAGCATTGCGTCGGCGGCCTTCCGTAAAATCGGATTCTTTGCAAGAAGATCGATTCCAAGCGGTTGCAGAATGACTGCGAAATTCATCAACGAGTTGACCGTTCCCAGGGCATAGCCGGGCGACTCCGGCCAAAGCCCGGTGACAGGATCGTACTGCGTCAGAATCTCCGGGAGTGCGTTGTGATATGGCGTCGTAACATCTGTGAAATAGCGCAGATAATGCTCCCGCCCTTTCCCGTCGGGATAGAAGTCGTTCGATTCCAGAACGATCATGGAAGGGAACATGACGCCCCAGCCGTTGATGTTCCAATTGCCTGACTTTCCGCCGCGGACGAATCCGATGTCGAGAAACCGCTTGAAGACGATCCCGACCGTTTCTTCCAGACTCTTTCCAAGAACCTTCAAATGGGGATGCGGATTCCTTTTCAGATAGTCGAACGCCAGATCGTAGATCGCCGCCGCACGCGTTTGCAGATCGTCATGAATCTGCTCGTAGTCGTAATAGCCGAGAATGCCGCCTGGCTCATATCCTCCGGGGCCTCCGGTGGCGCGCTCCGGATCTAGAACGGGATTCATGTAGTACGTCCCGAAAAGCCAAGTCCAAAAGACGTCCGCGGCAAGCTTGGCGTAGCGTTCGTCCTTCGTAACATAGTAAAGGAATGCTGAATTTTCCGCAATCCCAAGGATTTCACCGTTATTGCGGCGAATCATATGTCCGCTTTCCTTGTAAGGAACCAATACGGGGGGACGATCGGGATGCGCGCGGTCGATTCCAAGCATGTCTCCCGTCTCGTTGTATGGCTTGCGATCCTTGAGCGGAACGAGCTGATAATTGTTCCAAGTTCTCATTCCAGGCAGTCGCACGGTGGGGACGGGAGCGTTTCCTTCTCCGCGCTCCCAGTTGTGCTTCTTGTTGACGTAGCATTGCGTATAGCGCTCGCCATCCTTCCAGTACATCGCCATTCGGGAGGTCAGCCAGTCCGGCTGCTCCTCGACTTCGCGCAGATAGAGCTCGACCTCGCCGCGAATCCGATCAAAGGCCTTTGCGGCCCAGGGGACTGTGCGGATCTTCTTCTGAACCTCCGGCAAAGTCTTATCCGAAATATACAGTTCCGGATGCGCACCCCACCCAATCGCGCTTGCGAAAAGAATAACAAGACATGACAAAACCTTTTTCATCGCGGTCTCCTGCTCTCGAAGTTGATTCAACGTTTCGACAAGAAACTTTCCTTGCAATATATAACACGCCGCAGAAAGGGATTCTTACACCAAAAAATATTTTTACGAAAAAACATAAAAAATTTACATATCCGAAACTGCAGAATTTCCAAAAAACGACGCCCGCTTGCCAGCCGCTTCCTTCTTCCATAATTGCATATGGAATTAAAATAAATCAATAATGATGGATTCCGACATTTTCGACATGTCGCACCGATTTTTCAGGAAAAATCATTGACAATTCTCTCAAAACAAGCGCGGAATGCGAAGTTCGATGAAAATGGAAGGCGCTTTTCAGCAGGAACAATCAAGGGCGGAACCGTGCGACGCAAACGGACGAAATCGCCTCGGCATCAAGAGACGAGCTCGCGCATGTCATAGCGAAAATCGCCGCCGTATCAGGAGAGTTGCAAAAAAGCGATAAGACGCGTCATGCCGGAACGCGCCGGCGCTCCCTTTCGATCAAAGCGCGCGCCGCATTTTTGAACTGCGCCAATTTAAGCCGAATGCTGATTGCCGCATGCGTGCGAGATGAAAAAAAAGACGCCGCCGAAAGAAAATCGGCGGCGTCATGATTCGCGCTTTTTTCATACGACGGCTTCCAGACGAATCCGGAAGTCGTCGATTCCGGTTCAGCGGGGATCGCCCATCAGCTTTTTGAAGCCGCGCGTCGAACCTTCGGCGAGCCTCTGGAAGATGGAGTAAAGTCCCGGAATGAACATCATGCCAAGGACCATCGCGACGATCATGCCCCAGAACGTGGTGACGCCGATCGCCTGACGACTGCCGGCGCCCGCGCCCGACGCATCCACCATGGGATACACGCCAATGACGAAGGAAAGACCGGTCATTTGGACGGCGCGGAAACGAACGCGCATGCCGTTGAGTGCGGCATCAGCAATGGATGCGCCGTTTTCGCGCTCGACCTTGGCGAACTCGACCATCAGAATGGCGGTCTTCGCGGTCAGACCGATGAGCATCAGCAGCCCGAGCTGGCAATAAATGTTCATCGAGATGTTGGTCACCTTCAGAGCGATCATGGCGCCCATGGTCGCGGTGGCGACGGAAAGCATGGTGGAAAGCGGAACGGTCCAGCTTTCATACTGCGCCACAAGGAAGAGCCATGCCGTAAGAAGCGAAACAAACA
>CAZAAM010000005.1:4250-7142 GCA_964483055.1 uncultured Victivallales bacterium | reverse complement strand
GATGATTTTGCCCTGGTTCTGGCTTTCCTGATAGCTCATGTCCGTCCAGCTGATCTGGTATTCTTTCGAGAGATTTTCACGAACCAATTTCTGCACGTCGCTCATCATTTCGCCGGAGCTGACCGACGGAATGCCTTGCGTGTTGACGGAGGCGGAAAGGAACATGTTGAAGCGTTCCACCTGACGCGGACCGAGAATCCATCGCGCGGTCGCGAGAGCGCTGAGCGGGACATTCGCGCCGGTCGTGCTGGGCACATGCAGCTGGTCGATGATGTTGATGTTGGAACGATATTCCGGCTTCACCTGGATCTTGACCTGATAGGTCTTTCCGAATTTGTTGAAGTCGTTGATATAGTAGGATCCGAGCTGACTCTGCAACGTGGAAAAGATGGAGTCGACGGAAACATTCATCGCCTCCGCCTTGTCGCGGTTGATGTCAAGATAAAGCATCGGCGTGCTCGCGTCATAGGACGTGAACGCATAGATGGCCTTCCCAGTCTCCATGATCTTGGCGAGCAGATTGTTCGTCGCTTGAGCAAGCTCCTGCGACGTCTGTTCGCCGGTGGCCTGCAGAGCGAAGGTGACGCCGCCCGTCGCGCCGAGTCCGTTGATGGCCGGAGGAATGAACGCCGTCACGGTCGCATCCGGAAGAACCGCGGTGCGCTTCATGATTTCTTCATGGATATAGGAAATGCTCGTCTCCTTCGTCTTGCGCTTGTCCCACGGAAGGAGCTTGACAATGCCAAGACCCAGATTTTCGCCTTCGCCGGCAGTCAAACTGCGACCCGGAACCGTAAGAACAGTGTCGACGCCGGGAATTTCGCTGACGATCTGCGAGACGGAAGCGAGAACGGCGTCCGTAAGCGGAAGCGAGGAGCTGGCGGGCAGAATGACTTCGCAGAAGAGCGCGCCCTTGTCCTCCTGCGGAAGGAATGCGGACGGCAGGCTGGTGAACAGCTTGTAGTTCGCGAACAGAACGCAGAGGAAAAGGACGATGGTCAGGAGCGTTCTGCGAACAAGAATGCCGCCGACCGCAAGATAAAGATTGCGCGTCCAGTTCGAGCCGATATTGAACCACTTGAAGAAATGGCGCGGCTCTTTGCTGGGACGAAGCACTAGCGCGCAGAGCGCCGGACTCAGAGTCAAGGCGTTGACCGTGGAGATGATCAGCGCGATGCACATGGTAATGGCGAACTGCTGGTAGATGATGCCGACCATTCCGCCGTAGAACATGATCGGCATGTAGATGGCGGCGACGACGAGCGTCGTGGCGATCAGAGCGCTGGTCAGCTGCTCCATGGACTTGATCGCAGCGTCGAACGGAGACAGATGCTCTTCATTGATGAGTCGCGTGCAGTTTTCCGTCACGCAGATGGCGTCGTCCACGACCGATCCGATAACGAGGATCAAAGCGAACATCGTCAGCGTATTGATGCTCATGTTGAAGAGATAGAGGAACAGGAAGGTGCCGATCAGCGAGACGGGAATGGTGACGGTCGGGATGAGCGTTGCACGCCAATCCTGCAGGAAGACATAAGTGATAAGGACGACGAGAATGAATGTCATGATCAGCGTTTCGACGATTTCCTGCATCGAAACGACGACGAACTCAGTCGAGTCATAGGAATCTTCCCACTTCATGCCGTCTGGAAAATTCTCTTCCAGCTTGTTCAATTCCGCGCGAATGTCTTTCATGACCTGAAGCGCGTTCGCATCGTTCAGCTTAAAGACCGCAAGCGTGGAGGTCGGATGACCGCGGTACGTTCCCGGAGAGTTATAGGTCTCCGCTCCAAGTTCGACCGTTGCAATGTCCGACAGGCGAACCTGACGCCCGTTTTCACCGGTCTTGACAATGATGCGGGCGAATTCCTCCGGTTCCGAGAGACGCCCCTTGGTGTCGACCTTGAACTGCATCCACGGGCTGCTCGACTCCGTTCCGATGGAGCCGGTGGCCGCCTGAATGTTCTGACTGGAGACCGCAGAGCGCACGTCCGATTCGCTGATGGAGAGGGCGCGCATCTTATGCGGATCGAGCCAGATGCGGATGCTGTACTCCTGTTCGCCGAAGATCACGGCCTGACCGACGCCGTCGATTCGCGCAATGGCGTCCTTCAGGTTGATGCTCACGTAGTTGTTCAGGAAAAGCGGCGTATGCTCCGGGTTTTCGCTGTAGACGACGAAAATGCCGAGCATGTCGCTGGAGCGCTTGACGACGGTAATGCCGGTGTTCACGACCTCCGTAGGCAGCATCGACTCCGCGCGCTTGACGGCGTTGTTCACGTTGACCAGCGCCATGTCCTCGTCGGCTCCGCTCTTGAACGTCGCCGTCAGGGTATAGTTGCCCAGGTTGTCCGACTGCGAGGAGTAATAGATCATGTCCTCGACGCCGTTGATTTCCGCCTCCAGCGGCGCAGCCAGCGTGTCGGCGATGACCTGCGAGCTTGCGCCCGTATATGTCGCCATGACCATGATGGTCGGCGGCGTAACCTGCGGATATTCCGCGATCGGCAGTTTGTTGATGCACAGGATGCCCGCCAGCATGGTGAACAGCGCGATCACCATGGCGAAGCGCGGACGCTTGATGAAAAATGCGGAAAACATCGCTGGCTCTCCTTATTTGTCGGACGTCGAAGTCGCAGGCAAAAGGATGGGATTGACCTCGTCGCCCGGCTTGACCTTCTGAATGCCGCCGATGATAACGATCTCGCCTTCCTGCAAGCCGGAAAGGACAGTCTGCTTGCCTTTGACCTGAGGTCCGATCTTGATCGTGCGGCGCTCGACCTTGTTGTCGGCTCCGATAACGTAGACGTAATGCTTTTCGGCATCGGTCATCAGGGCGGAGACGCTGACGGCGGGGAGCGGCTTTTCAAAGACATTGCTGAAGTTGATCAT
>CAZAAM010000005.1:0-4240 GCA_964483055.1 uncultured Victivallales bacterium | reverse complement strand
CATGACGTAATCGCCGGGGATCAGCTCCATGTCCGGATTGTCCATTTTAAGCTGGATCATCAGCGTGTTCGTCTCGGAATCGATGCGGTTGTCAATGAAGTCGATGACGTACGAACGTTCGCAAACCTTGCCGTCGGCGCGGATGATCTTGATGTTCGCATCCGAGAAGGTTCCGTTCTTGCTGTATTTGAAATAATCCGACGAACTCATGGAAAACTTGATGTCGATCGGGTCGTACTGCACGATCGTAACGAGAGTTCCCTTGTCCGGAGTGATGTAGTTGCCCTCGCTGAACGACTTCTCGCCGATCTTGCCGTTGAGCGGGGAGTAAATCGTCGTATAGGAAAGATCGTTCTCGGCCAAAACGAGATTCGCGCGCGCTTCGTCCAATTTCGCCTGATCCACCTGATACGTGCGGAGCGCGTCCTCATAAGTGGTCTGCGCGGCGGCATTGGACTTGTACAGCTGTTCGTAGCGGTTCTTTTCCTTCGTGGCGTATTCCAGTTCCGAAAGCGTCTGTTTCACCGTCGCCTTCGCGACATTCACGTTCTCCTTGTAGATCGTATCTTCAATCTCGAACAGAAGATCGCCTTTCTTCACAAGGGCGCCCTCTTTGAACGCGACCGTCCAAAGCACGCCGTTGATGCGCGCTACGATGTCGACCGACTCCGATGCATCGACCGTGCCGACGTACACCCTCGGCTCCGTCTCCGTGAGCGTCGTCGTCTTCTCGACGCGCACGGCAGGAAGCGAATCAGCGGCGAACAGGCTTGCGGAGATGACGCCGGCAAGCGTCGTCAAGAATGCTTTTCGAATGCTGGTATTCATGGTTGCACCTTTCATGATTGTCTTTCGTATTTTAGATGAATTAAGCATATTCCATGGTCTTTTTACACTGATGAATAAAAATGCTGTTTCGGCGTTCTTTTGCGATTCAGAAGCCGCGCGATCAGATCAATGCTATGCGATCCTTCTTTCTGATTACATCATGTCTTTCCGATTTCCGTCTGCGGCGAGCTTTTCGTCGAAAAACTCGCTCCGGCTGGGATCTCAAGACATGCTCCGAACTTCCCCCCTTCCTTTTTGCGCGGATTCCGCGTCCGATGACGCGCGCGCGGCGATTTCATTGCAAGTCGTCATGAAGCGCGCGAGCTCTTCGTCGCTGAGTTCGCCCTGAAGCTTTTTCAGAATGCTGCGATGAAACTCGATCGAACGCGTCTGCATGTCCTTCGCCTTGTCGGTTAGCACGATCTTCTTCAGACGCCCGTCGAGCGAAGCGGAATCGCGGCGAATCAATCCTTGACATTCCAGAGCCTGAAGAATCCCGGTCGCCGAAGACGCTCGGATCTCAAACGCCGCTTCGATGTCCTTTTGGAACACGTTCCGTTCCGGCGTAACGATCGCGAGAAAGCACAGGACGCGCGCCTGACTGCCGCGCAGTCCTGCCAGACGAGCGTGCTTGTCGAGCATTCGCTCGATGCAACGGCCGGCATTCAAAATGCATCCTATCAGATCCTGGTCATTCGCCATTTGTCGCGCCTTCTGAATTATGTAGCTTCCTAACTAATATAGCCGCACATTGTTGATTTGTCAAACCTTTCTTCGTTCTAAACGATGTGCGCCACGCTCCGAATCGCCCTTGTTGAAATTTGCAACTTATTTATTTTTCAATATCATATATAACATCAACCTGTTTTTCGAAAATTTTATATTTTCCTGCTTGAAAATATATAAAAAAACATTATAGTTTTAGAAATCGAATAATAAGGATATTGAAAATTAAAAATCTTTGTTCGTATGCGAACGGACTCGACTCTTTCGCACGCGCATGTTATTTTATAGATAGCGAACGGCATGCCATAATATGACAATACTGCAAGTTGAAGAAACAACGTCATGCAAGAAAGGCGGAACCTCCATGAACATGAAGAAAATCATTTTCATTCTGATCGCGGCGGTCGTGGCGGGCGGCGCGTATTACGGCTACAAATCCTATAAGGAGGCGTCTCTTCGCGACACAGACGCATTCGTTTCCGGAAACGGCCGTCTGGAAGCGACGGAAGTCAGCATCGCATCCAAGCTGGCCGGACGCATCGAGAAGCTGATGGTCGACGAGGGAGACTTCGTCGAACTGAACCAGCCCCTCGCACTGATGCAGACCAATACGCTGGAAGCGGAGCTCGCTCAGGCCAAGGCAGAGCGAAATCAGGCCATCGCAACGGAAGCCAGCTCCCGAGCCACGATCGATGTCCGCATCGCCGAAATGGAAGTGGCGAAGGCGAACGTCATGCAAAAGGAAAGCAGCCTCGACGGCGCGCGCAAGCGCTTCGAGCGATCCAAGGCGTTGAATCAGGCCAATATCGCATCCCGACAGCAGTATGAGGACGACGAAACGTCGTTCCTGACCGCGCAGGCGGAGCTGGAAGCGGCGAAGGCCAGCCTGAAGCAAGCGGAGGCGTCCGTGGGCGCCGCGCGCGCCGAAGCGGAAAACGCAAAGGCCGCGATTCTCGCAGCGGAAGCGAGCATCCAGCGCGTTCAGGCGGACATCGACGACAGTCTTCTGGTCGCGCCGCGAGAGGGACGCATCCAATATCGCATCGCGCAGGCGGGCGAAGTGCTTTCCGCCGGCGGGCGCGTTCTGAACCTTGTGGATCTTACGGACGTCTACATGACGTTCTACCTTTCGGAGGAGATTGCTGGCAAGGTGCCCCTTGGAGCCGACGTCCGACTGATTTTCGATGCTCTTCCGGAAATCCCGATTCCGGCGAAGGTGACCTATGTCGCCAGCGTCGCCCAGTTCACGCCAAAGACCGTCGAAACGCACATTGAACGCCAGAAGCTGATGTTCCGCGTCAAGGCGCACATCGATCCGACGCTCTTGAAGAAGTACATCAAGTATGTCAAGACCGGTCTCCCCGGAGTCGCATGGGTTCGGCTCGATCCGAACGCCGAATGGCCGAAGCGACTTCAGCTGAAGAAGGATTCCGTCATCATTTCTGAAATTCTTCCTCCCGGAAACAACCAATGACTTCGAAGCAGGATGAGTTGCAAGCCGCGCCCGTCATTCGAATGCGCGACATCCGCCTCCGCTATGGACGGACGGAGGCCTTGCGCGGCGTTTCCGTAGACATCCGCCCGGGTCTTCTTGTCGGGCTGATCGGACCTGACGGCGTCGGCAAGTCATCGTTCCTCTCTCTCCTCACCGGAGCGCGGGCCATGCAGACCGGGGAGTTGAACGTTCTAGGCGGGAACATGCGTGAAAAAAAACATCGCAAACTCGTCTGTCCCCGCATCGCCTACATGCCGCAGGGACTCGGCAAGAATCTGTATTTCACATTGACGGTGGAGGAAAATCTGCAGTTCTTCGCTCGCCTTTTCGGGCATGACGCGGCGGAGCGGCGGCGCAGAATCGACCATCTGACGAAAAGCACGGGGCTTTATCCGTTTCTGAATCGGCCGGCGGGGAAGCTTTCTGGCGGCATGAAGCAGAAGCTCGGTCTCTGCTGCGCCCTGATTCATGACCCGGATCTGCTCGTTCTGGACGAGCCGACGACCGGCGTCGATCCGCTGGCGCGCCGCCAGTTCTGGGATCTCATCGACAGCGTCAGGGAAGGACAGCCCTCCATGTGCGTCGTCGTCGCCACCGCCTACATGGACGAGGCGCAGCGCTTCGACTGGCTGATCGCAATGGACGATGGACTCATCCTCGACACGGGCACGCCGGACGAGCTGCTTAAAAAGACGGGATGCAATAATCTCGACGCCGCGTTCATAAGGCTCCTCCCTGAAGAAAAGCGCGCCGGACACAAGGATCTCGCCGTGCCGCCGCTTTCCCTGGATGACCGGAACGACATCTCCATTGAAGCTCGCGGACTTACCAAACGGTTCGGCTCGTTCACAGCAGTCGATCATGTCAGCTTCCGCATCCGCCGCGGCGAGATCTTCGGTTTCCTCGGTTCGAACGGATGCGGCAAGACGACCACCATGCGCATGCTTACGGGACTGCTCAAGGCGACTGAAGGCGAGGCGTGGCTCTTCGGAAGGCCTGTCAACAGCGACGACATGAATGTTCGAATGCATCTTGGATACATGACGCAGGCCTTCTCCCTCTACAATGAATTGACCGTGCGGCAGAATCTGCTTCTCTACGGACGGCTCTTCCGCATTCCTGAAACGGAGATCGGCGCGCGCGTGGGCGAAATGATGAAGCGTTTCCAGCTGGAAAGCGTCGCGAACGTCT
>CAZAAM010000004.1:0-25887 GCA_964483055.1 uncultured Victivallales bacterium | reverse complement strand
AAGGATGCGGCTTTCTTCGTGCCGTCTTCGGCATTCTCGAATGCTCCGAAGGCGCATGCCGTAAATCGGAGAATTTTCTGCGTTTGAAAAAATCAGATGTTTGCACTTTCGCGCAAAAACGGCGAACCGAAGATGCAGGGGATTGAACCGAGCTTCGTCGCATGCCATGGCGAAGTCCGGCGCCGTCAAGAAATTCGAGCGCGACACGAAGGACGTGAAACGTTGCGTCCTCAGCGCATCGATTCCGCGGAATACGAAGTCGAATGCTTCGAAACTGACAAGAGAAGATTCGTTCTGCAAGGCGCGCGGAAGAACGTCTTCTTCGGCCTTTCCAGAATCGAAGGAAGCCGTCTTGCCTGCGAAACGCTCCATCGCCATCTGCCTCTGCAAGCGACAGAATGCGCGCAATTTCACGCTCGGACGCCGAACTTGTCGATCTGACCTCTTCGGCCGAATACGAAGCCGTGCTCCTGCTCTCGGTGAGAAAGGACGAATCGCAGTCTGCCTCCGGCGGAACTGTGCGAAAAAGCCGCAACGCCGCTTGCAGGATATTTGCTGTGCAGCAGCGACGATTTCAAGACAATCGACAGGAATGCGTTTGAAGAAGAAAACCGCATTCCGGACGCTCGATGCGCCGCGATGTCTCGATGCGTGGTTCGAGTCGCCCGAAGAAAGCGTCCGACCCGGACGCATCAGTCAGGCGGACATGCGCTTATCGCCGATCCAGCGCGCCGATTCCTTGCAAAATCGCGATCAGGCCTTCCGCCGCCACGTCGTTGCAGATCTTTCCATCCTTGTCAAAGTAATAGAAATTCATGACGCAGGCGGAAAACTTTTTCCCGGAAGGCGGAACGCCGAAGAACGGAGCCGAACCGACATGCGTCCCGGAGCAAGTCCAGCGCACGGCCGCCTTCTCCTCATCGACCGCTATGTCGTCGAGGCGCCATGAGACGTCAGGAAACGAGGCGCGCATCATATGGACGACGCTCAGATATCCTTCCGCGCCGAGCAGAGGCGTCGGCGAAACAGGCGTGAAGAATTTCGCCTTTTCGGAAATCAGCTTTCGCGCAAGCTCCAGATCGCATGTATTGATGCAAGTTTCAAATTCTTTCATCGCCTTCAAATTGCGTTCGATTCGCGCTTCCTTTGAAAGTTCTGCGTCCATGCCTGAATGCTCCTTTCCCTTGTCTCGATAAGTTCGACAGTGCGTTGTCAGCTCGTAATATGCCGAATCATTCTTGTTCAATCATGACTTTTTGCGGCTGATTGGGATGCGCAGCCGTTTTCCAAATGTTCGTTTTTCATCCAGAGGGCCGGGATTGGCGCTCCGAACGATCTCGGATGCAACCGATCACGTCTGCAGGAGTTCATGACGCCAGTTCCTTCTCCATAGCCTGTAACATGTTGCGATGCCGGTCTTCGCGTTGTGAATGTTCGAGTCAGCCTTGCAAAGCGGATTTTTGCGATTTCATGAATGTCAAACAGAATCCGATCCGAGGCTCTGATCGCGCGATAAACGTCCGGAAGCATGATTTTCTCGAGGTTTTTCGCTAACATTCCTAACATATGTTGACGGTTCCCGTCTTACAAAGCACGCTGAACAAACGACGAACGACCATGAGATTCGAATTCATGATTCCCGCGATGTTTTCGCCGGCGCACGCATGCTCCTTGACGATTTCAAGCAAGACAAGGATATGCGGTTCTGCGGAAAAGCGAGTTGAAATCTTGAACATGTCAGGCGTCCCGAATCTTCCACTGCAACCAATATAATTATATTATCGCATTCTGTCAAGATCTCGTCGCGGATTTTTCAAAAACCGCTCCGGTTCCATGAATCGCGCCCCGAGGGCTTTTTCAAACGGAACGGCGCGAAGACGTTCATTGTTCGCAGGAGGAGGGTCGTGTTCTCCCTGGATTTTCATCAAAAGGCGGCCCAATTCGTCTTGGTCTGGGGGCTATGGCTTCCCGATCGCATCGGCGTCGTTATCGAAAACCGTCGCATTGCATTGAGGCATGCGAATTCGCATCATTTCGGATTGAGTTTGGGAAAAGATTCGAAGAAGGAAAACCGCCGAGAAGTGAGGCGAAGCATTCATTTCGAGTCTCGCGCATCGAAACCCAGCCTTGCTTTTTCAGGTTGAGGAAAGATCTGAGACGAAACGCGCAAGGACATCACGTTGCGCATGCGGAGGCGTTCAGTCGCAAGTACGGCGGACGAATCGACTTTCGTTTCGTTCGAAACGCAAGCCAATAGGGTTCGAAATGATGCGTCTCGTCAAAAAAAACGGACGTCGATTCGGCTAGGCATTCAGCCTGAGCAAAGAAATGCAGTCTGTCGGAGCTGCAGTCAAAAACTTGGAGGATCGGCATAAGATTCTTGCCGTCAAAGAAATCAGCGGCACAGCCGCGCAATATCAATTATATGAATTCCGGCTTCTTCTGCGGAAAGAGCGAGGGAATAGCGGAATTTCACGCATCCGGAGGGATGCGTGATTGATTTGCGATCGCCGCACGGGCGCACGGGCTTTTCCTGGAATCAGGCGGGTTGCAGCTCGTAGCGTTCGGCAAGCTTGCGAAGAGCTGTCGCTCAGGGTGCGACCGCTTCGATGCTGCTTCTCCAGAGATTCGACAAAATCCTTGTCGCTGAACGTGCGTCCTCTCCGAACGACCGGCTCCTTCCACGCGCGCACGGATTGGAATGCCTTCAGAAGCGATTCGATCTGAGCGATCCGCTCCGGATTCGGCGGCTCCGTTTTGGCTGAAGCGAACGGATTGTCTGGAAACGCGTCGGCATACTTCTTGATCATTTTGGACAGAGCGGAAATCTGCTTGGGGGAAAGCGTTTTTCCAGCCTTGTACTGCTTGCGCAGGGAATCGAAAAAGGCGCCATCATCATAAACGCGATTCCGAATCTTTTCCGGCTTGGCCCACTGCACCTTTTCGCCTGCTTTGAAAATGGAATCCAGCCGCAAATCCGGGGTGAAAGGCTCTTCTCTCTCCGCGGACTTGCGTTCCTCTGCAGCGGCGTCGCGGCTCTTGCGGCGTTCGCGCGCTTCATTCAGTTCGGGAAGAAACCCCGTTTCCGTTGCGAGAGCATCCAGTCCGGGAAGCTGCGCTTCATATTTCGCTGCAATGGAAAGGAGCGCGTTCCATTGCTTGAGGGTAAGCGGCGCGCCGGACTCCTGCTTGGTTGCGATGGAATTGAAGAAGGCATGTTCGTTGAACGCGCGCTTGCCCGGAGCGGCGGGAGCGCTTTTCTCCCATGTCTTCACGCTCCGCAAAAGGGAAACGAGAGCCTTGGCCTTTTCGGTCTCCGGGGAATCGGCGAACTTGGCGACTTTGAGCCAGCCTTCGAAGGAATCATAGAATTCGCGCAGCATGGCGGTCCATTCCGTTTCGCCTTCTTCGACGCTGTCGAGCTTTTCTTCCATTCTGGCCGTAAAACCGACCTGAAAGAGTTCCGGCAAAGACTGCACGAGATAATCGTTGACCTTCATGCCAAGCTCGGTCGGCGCGAGCTTGCCCTTTTCGCGGGCGACGTACTTGCGAACCTGAATGGTGTTGACAATTGCGGCGTAAGTGGACGGACGTCCGATTCCATTGGATTCAAGTTCCTTGATCAGAGACGCTTCGGAGTAGCGCGGCGCAGGTTCGGTGAACTTCTGCTCCGGTTTGCATCCGTCGAACACGCATCCCATGCCGGCCTTCAGAAACGCCAGCGCAGAGGATCCGATGCCGCTTTCATCATCCTCTTCACCGGACGAGCGGCTTTCCTCGCGAATGTCGTACACGGCTTGAAAGCCGGGGAACTTCACCACGGTCGAGGACGCGCGGAAAGAGAAGCGCGTCGCCCCATCGTTCTCCACTGTCGCGGTCGTGTTTTCCAGTTGCGCGGGCGCCATCTGACAGGCGATGAAACGGCGCCAGATGAGCGTGTAAAGCTTGTATTGAGCAGAAGTAAGATACTTTTTTACAGAATCCGGCGTAAGGCTGACGTCCGTCGGGCGAATCGCCTCATGCGCGCCCTGCGCGTTCGCTTTCGATCGGAAGAAATTCGGCTTTTCAGGAACGTAGTCGCGCCCGTAGGCTTTTTCGATGTAGGCGCGCGCGGCAGTCTGCGCTTCGTGAGCGATTGCGACCGAATCCGTTCTCATATAAGTGATAAGACCGACCGGTCCTGCGCTGAGTTCAACGCCTTCATAGAGCTGCTGGGCGGTTTGCATCGTCTGATTCGCGCTGAATCCCATTGCGGAACTCGCCGCCTGCTGAAGCGTGCTCGTGATGAATGGAGGCGGCGCGGTCTTTCTGCGGGGAGCCACGTCCACGGACCGGACGGTCCACGACGGCGCCGAACGCATCAGGGAAAGAAGACGATCGGCCTCTTCCCGATTCGGAATCTCGGCCGGCTTGCCGTCGATCTTGTGCAACTTCGCCGGAAAGGAGCGGTCCGGCATGTCCGCCGGATGAAACTTCGCCTGAAACACCCAGTATTCGCGGGGGATGAACGACTGAATCTCTCGCTCGCGTTCGCAGACCAGACGCAGAGCGACCGACTGCACGCGGCCGGCGCTGATGCCGCGCTCGATCCGCGACCAGAGAAGCGGACTGATCTGATAACCCACGATGCGATCCAAAACACGGCGCGCCTGCTGCGCGTCTACACGGTTCATGTTCACTTCGCCTGGCTGCTCGAACGCACGATTGATCGCGCTGCGCGTGATCTCATGAAAGCTGACACGATGAAAATGCGCCTTCGGATTGCTTTTCCGGAGCACTTCCTGCAAATGCCATGCGATGGCTTCGCCTTCGCGGTCAGGGTCGCTCGCGAGATAGATGTCCTGCGCCGACTTCGCAGCATTCTTCAGATCGTTCAGATTGCGTCCGCGCGTGCGGCTCTCTTCGTATTGCGGCTGAAAGCCGTGTTCGATGTCCACTCCGAATGAATTTTCCGGGAGATCGCGGATATGCCCCATGGAGGCCTTGATATCGTAAGAAGACGGCAGAATGCGCCCGATCGTGCGCGCTTTCGCCGGAGATTCGACTATGACGGGGTTCTTGCTCATGCTGTTGCAACTCCGAGGAAATGATTGAAAATACCGAATAATATAGACTGCCGCAAGCGTTTTTTCAAGAAGCGGTCCGGGGAAAAGGAGTTCGCTCCGCCGTCTTTCCCGAATCGCCGGATCATTCCACGCGCTTCCGGATTGAGAAATGCAAAAAACGCGCCTGACGCCGCCATGCGGCGGGGAGGCGAAGAAGTCGATACCCTCCTTGCCGCGAAAGCATTCAAACAGGAAACTCAATAAAAAACGAGGAAGGGAAGAAGCTCGAAAAGAAGAAACGCCGGTCTCTTCACGGATTCCGCATGGAATCCATACGGAAGGGAAGACGCCGGCGCATGCGAATTGAAAAAGAAAAAGACTATGCCAAAAGCTTCGCCGGTCCGCCGAGGACCGTCTCCTTCGTGATGACGCATTCGCGGACGTCCTTGCGTGAGGGCACATCGAACATGACGTCGGTCATAATGTTTTCCAAGAGAGAGCGCAATCCCCGCGCTCCGGTTCCTTTCCGACTCGCCTGCTCCGCCAGCTCCTCCAACGCTTCCTGCTCGAAGGTCAGCTTCACGTTCTCCATCTGGAGAAGCCGCGCGAACTGGCGCGTTACGGCGTTCTTCGGCTCGACGAGAATCTTCAGAAGATCGTCCTTGGTAAGCGGCTGAAGCGCGGTCACGACGGGAAGACGTCCGATGAATTCAGGAATCAGTCCGTACCGGACAAGATCTTCCGGCTCGGTTGCGGCAAGCACGCGATTCGTCCGCACGGCGTCGCTCTCCTCCTCCAAAGCGGCTTTTCGATCGGCCTCGGACTGCGCGGAAAAGCCAAGCACATGATGCCCGACCCGGCGCTGCACCACCTTGTCCAGACCGACGAACGCGCCTCCGCAGATGAAAAGGATGTTCGTCGTATCGACGTGAAGGTATTCCTGCATGGGGTGCTTGCGTCCGCCCTGCGGCGGAACATTCGCGATCGTTCCCTCCAAAATCTTGAGAAGGGCCTGCTGAACACCCTCTCCGCTGACGTCGCGCGTAATGGACATGTTTTCGCCCTTGCGTGCAATCTTGTCGATTTCATCCACATAGATGATGCCAAGCTGCGCGCGCTCAATATTGTAGTCCGCCGCCTGAACAAGACGCAGGATGATGTTCTCGACGTCCTCGCCCACGTAGCCGGCTTCGGTCAGCGTCGTAGCGTCCGTAATGCAGAACGGAACGTCTAAAAGACGCGCCAGGGTCTTTGCGATCAAGGTCTTTCCTGATCCGGTCGGTCCGATCAAAAGGACGTTGCTCTTTTCCAGATCGACGTCGCTATCCGCATCGGCGTTCTTGGACTGAAGACGCATGTAATGATTGTGAACTGCGACAGCGATGGTCTTCTTGACCTGATCTTTTCCGACGACGTAGCGACCCAGCTCCTCCTTAATTTCGTGCGGAGCCGGAATCCTGAGAGTTTCGACGAAAGGAAGCTTTCCATTCTTTTCCGCCTTGACGGCGGTCTGCCCGTCCGGAGCGGAGTCGCCATTCCCGAACATCAGTTCTCCGCAAAGGCGGGCGCAATGTTCGCAGATGGCCGCGCCGGAGGGCGATGTCACTACCTTCGTTCCGGCCGGGACATCCTTGCCGCAAAAAGAGCAGCGCGCAACGTGCTTCGACATGAATCAGCTCCTGCCTTTCTTGGTTTCAAGAACCTGATCGACGAGTCCGTAGGCGGCCGCCTCCGCCGCAGACATGAAGAAATCCCGGTCGGTGTCCTTTTCAATCTTTTTGAGCGACTGCCCCGTATGCGCTGCGAGGATGCCGTTCAGCTTCGCACGCACCTTCAGAATCTCCTTCGCACGAATGTCGATGTCCGTCGCCTGCCCTTCCGCGCCGCCAAGCGGCTGATGGATCATGACTCGCGCGTTCGGGAGCGCGAAACGCTTGCCTTTCGCGCCCGACGCCAAAAGCACGGCGCCCATGGAGGCGGCCTGTCCGACGCAGTAAGTGCAGACATCGCAGGAAAGAGATTGAATCGTGTCATAGATGGCAAGCCCCGCGGTCACGACGCCGCCGGGCGAATTGATGTAAAGAGCGATGTCCTTCTTCGGATCTTCCGATTGAAGAAAAAGAAGCTCCGCGACGATCAGATTTGCAACTCCGTCGTCAATTTCCGATCCAAGCAGAATGATCCGGTCCTTCAACAGGCGCGAATAGATGTCGTAGCTGCGTTCGCCCGCGCCGGTTTGCTCCACGACCATCGGGATCAGCATGTTCTTCGTCATCGTTCGTTTCTCCATTCTTTTTATTGTGAACTACATTTTACGAATTTAGGACGCGTGCGCGCGTGGACCGCGTACATGGAAGCCTAAGCGCATTTTGCGTTTCGGCTCATTCCGCCTGTCGAAGCATTCCTTCTGCAAGGGAACCGAATGACTCGCCGAAAACGCGAATTACTGCTTCTTCGCGTTTTTTTCCACAAGCGCGTCAAGCGTTTTCCCGATCAGAAGTTCCGTCTCCAATTCATTGATGCGTCCGGACTTCTGAAGAAGCTGAACCAGCTTCTCCGGTTCGATTCCGGTATAGGCGGACATCTGGCGCAGATGCTCGGAAATCTCTTGTTCGGAGAGGGAAATCTTCTCCAGCTTGGCGATCTTGCGAACGATGAACTGCTTGCGAAGAGCCTCCTCTGCGTTCTTTTTGGCGGCATCCATGTGAGCGTTCTGTTCCGCCTTGAACTTTTCGGCGTCCTCTTCGCTGCGGACGGTTTCGTTGGCGATGTTCTGAAGCTCGCGCTGGACGGCGGCGTCGAACGCCTTCTTCGGAAGGACGAACGCAGGCGTGTCTTTCTGGAGAGCCTGCATGATCTGATCCATCGCCTTCTGACGGCGCATCTGCTCAAGATCCGCCTCCGCGCGCTTCGCGAAGGTCTCCTTCATCTCGTCGACGGACTTGGCTCCAAGCTTTTCAGCGAGCTTGTCCAAATCTTCAACAGCCTGACGGCGCTGTCCTCCGAGAACCTTCACCTTGTACTGCGCCTTCTTGCCGCGGAGGGACTCTTCGCGCCAATCCTGCGGGTACTCGGCGGTGAAGGAATATTCCTTGTCGACCTCTGCGCCGAGAAGGGCCTCCGTCGCACCTGGAATCTGCTCTGGCTGAACAAGATAAAGCCAGGAATTCTCCGATTTGGCCGCATGCTTCTGCGCTTCGGAAGCGTTTTCGGGAATCTCAAGATCGGACTCGTAGGAGACGCGCAGCATGTCTCCGGCTTTCGCGGGCTCTTTCAAATCGACGAATTCGGAATAGTAGCTCTTCGCTTGCTCCAGCAGCTTCTCCGCGCGGGCTTCGGCCGTCTCGTCGATCGTGTCGTCGACCGGAATGGCGTTGTAGTCCGGGAGCTGAATTTCCGGCGCGACTTCCGCTTCGGCCGTCATGACATAGTCCTTGCCGGCTTCCGGCTTGCCTTCCGGCTGAATGCGCCCGCAGGAAATCAGATCCAACTCGTCCGTCTTGTCGGAAAGACGTTCAAACGCAAGCATCTCGACCTGACGTTCCGCTTCGTCGAGGATGTAGTTCTTATAGCGTGCGAGCACGAGTGAGGCCGGCGCCTTGCCAGGACGGAAACCAGGAACCTGCACCTGACGGGAAACGGCGCGCGTCGCCGCGGAAAGGAGCGCGCCTACCGAGTCGCCGGGAAGCGTGAAAGTGATCTTGCGTCCGCATTCGTCGAGATTCGCCACATCGAGTTTGAACTGTTCTTTCCAGTTGGTCGTCATAATCTTATATCCATTTTTCGGGTTAAAGGTTGTTTGCATGTCCGTATTCCGCATTCGTCATTGCAAACGAATGCCGATTTGGAACCGATACTATACATCGCTTTTCCGGATTTTCCATTCCTTTTTTTCAAAATTTTCTCATTCTTTTTGAAACCAAGCGGAAGTTTTGAAGAAAAAAGAAAAAATTTGCCTTTTTCCATTTTGCTTTCCGCGAAATGCGCGTTATATTACGCTTTATGACTGCATTCCTTTTGCGGACTGACGCGCTCGCATTCTCATCCGTCGTTTTTTTTCAAGGAGGTCGGGCGCAGAACAATACAGGAGTTGAAACGAGACATGGCTGGCACACCGAAATTAATCGTTTTATCGGAGCAGTTTCGCGGCAGGATCTTTGAACTGAACAAGGATCAGCTTACCGTGGGGCGCGTCGACGAACGCGACATCTGCATCAAGGATCCGACTATCAGCACATATCATTGCAAATTCACGCGCAGCGGAAACACCTATGTCATTGAAGACCAAGGCTCCACGAACGGAACCCGCGTCAACAACATCCCTGTTGCGTCCCAGGAGCTCCAGAACAGCGACATCATCCAAATCGGCGGAATCGAACTCCTTTACGATTGCGATGACAAGTCCGATACGACCGTGATTCAGCAGACTCAAACCGGCATTGACATCAATGCCGCGTCGCAGACGCAGACCATTCGATCCGTGGAACGCGTTGGATTCTCCGAGCGCAAGGGCGGCGCGCTTCAGCAAAAGATCCTCCTGCTTTGCATCATCATTCTCGCCCTTGTCGTCATCGCCCTTCTTGCGATCCTTGTCAAAGGTTCGCAGGAACGCGATGCAGAAGCCGCGCGAGCTTCCGAAATCATTCTGGAAGTTGACGCGGATCAACCGTAATGAGTTGAACGCCCATGCCAGTTTCCAAAGATCCGAAGAAAAGCTCTTTCTCACGCCGCCCGCCCGCGGCGCTCTTTTTATGGCTCCTCGTCTTTCTCGTCGGCGCATCGCTCTTTATCTTCAATTCCTCTCCCTTCGGCAGGAAGTCCGCCGAATGGTCCGCCAACGAGTTTCGCAAGAACCTCTACTCCGGCATGGTGAGCACCGCTGTCGTAACGCCGGAATCCGACAAGATTCTCTCCATCGAGGGGGAATACCATCTTCCGCAAAACGCGCAAACCGAAGTCAAGGATCTCTCCGGCACGGAGGGAAAGCTTCGTTACGTCACGCGCATTTACGCGACCGATGAGCTTGCGACGGAGCTTCAGGACATCAGCCGCGCAATCGCCTCCGGACATCCTGACATCAATCCAAATCTCAAAGTCGTCTATCGCCAGCGCGACACCTGGTGGGAAGGCATCATCTTCAATCTGATCATCGGCGTCGTCATCATTGCGCTGATCTACTTCCTTTTCGCACGGCAGATGCGCGGCGGAGGGGGCGCGCTCCAGTTCGGCAAGAGCCGTGCTCGCATGATCATGCCCAATGAACACAACATCAAGTTCGACGACGTGGCGGGTTGCGACGAAGCGAAGGAAGAGACGAAGGAAATCGTCGAATACCTTAAGGATCCTTTGAAGTTCAAGCTGCTTGGCGGCAAGATTCCGCGCGGCGCGCTTCTCACCGGTCCTCCGGGAACCGGCAAAACCCTCATGGCCAAGGCCGTTTCCGGAGAAGCCTCAGTTCCCTTCTTCGCAATCAGCGGTTCGGATTTCGTTGAAATGTTCGTCGGCGTCGGCGCCAGCCGCGTCCGCGACATGTTCGAGCAAGCGCGCAAGCATGCCCCCTGCCTGATCTTCATCGACGAAATCGACGCGGTCGGACGCTCTCGCTTCACCGGAATCGGCGGCGGACACGATGAACGCGAACAGACGCTGAACGCAATGCTCGTGGAAATGGATGGACTGGAAACCCAGGAAGGCGTCATCGTCCTCGCAGCGACAAATCGTCCTGACGTGCTCGATCCCGCTTTGCTCCGTCCCGGCCGCTTCGACCGCCAAATCGTCATCGATCTTCCCGACATTGCCGGTCGCCGCAAGATCCTCGATGTTCACGCAAAGCGCATCAAGCTCGATCCCAAGGCGGATTTGGACGTTATTGCGAAAAGCACGCCCGGATTCAGCGGCGCCGACTTGGCAAATCTCGTCAACGAGGCGGCCCTGCTCGCCGCTCGCGAAGACCGCTCCGCCGCGACCCAGTCCGACCTGGAGGAGGCGCGCGACAAGGTGTGCTTCGGCCGCGAACGCCGCAGCCGCAAGATTCCAGAGTCCGATCGCCGCCTTACGGCCTGGCATGAGGCCGGACATGCGATTGTGAACCTCTTCCTCGAACACAGCATTCCGCTTCACAAGGTCACGATCATTCCGCGCGGTCAGGCTCTCGGACTCACCATGATGATGGACAACGAGGATCGCTATTCCCGCAGCCGCCTTGAAATGCTGGACGTGATTACGACCGATCTCGGCGGCCGCGTCGCGGAGGAAATCGCACTCGGCGACATCACCAGCGGCGCTTCGCAGGACATCGCCCATGCGACGAATCTTGCTCACTCCATGGTCTGCGCCTACGGCATGAGCGAAAAGATGGGCACGGTCCAGTATGGACAACGCCAGGAGCACATCTATCTTGGACGCGACATCACGCGCAATGACTCGTGCAGCGAAGAAACGCTGCGCGAAATCGACAGCGAAGTAAAGCGCATCATTTTCGAATGCAAGCAGCGCGCGACGGACATCTTGACGCGCGAACGCGAACGGCTGGACAAGCTGGCCAATGCCTTGCTGGAAAAGGAAACGCTCTCTGCGCATGAAATCCGCGTGCTGCTCGATCTCCCTGATCCCGATGCGAAGCCGCTCCCCGCAGAAGAAGCCCCGGCGAAGACCGATGCGGACGTCGCCTCTCCGGCAACGATGAATCCGCCGTCCGACTCCGCTCGTTTGACGACCGGAGACGATGCAAATCCGGAGAAATCCGGCGAGAAGCCGCAGGAATGACGATCGAGGAACCAACCCCCGTTCTCAGGAAGAAGAACGGGGGAATTCTGCTTTCCTGTCATGTCCAGCCTGGCGCCTCTCGTTCCGCGATCATCGGACGCTACGGCTCTTCCGTGAAAATCGCATTGGCGGCGCCGCCTGTCGACGGGAAGGCGAACAAGGAGCTTTGCTCCTTTTTGGCGAAAAAGCTCGGACTGCCGAAATCCTCCGTCTCGCTCGTTGCAGGGGCTGCCTCCCGCGACAAGAAGATCCTTCTTCCCGAATCGGCGGAAAACGCCCTCCTGGAGATTCTCCCATGACGGATTTCGACTGGACTCGCGGACTTCCGCAAGGAGCGCGTATTCTGCTCGCCTTCAGCGGCGGGGTCGATTCCACCGTCGCCGCGCATATCTGCCGCGAGCGCGGCTTCTCCGTCCTTGCGGTTCATATGCTCCTTCACGGCGAACCGGCGACGGATCTCGTTCAGGATGCCGCCGCCTCGCTTGGAATTCCGTTGCGCATCGTCGATCTTCGCGAACGCTTCCGAAACGAAGTCATGCGCCCCTGCTGGGAAATTTTACGCAACGGAAGGACGCCCAACCCCTGCGCGCTTTGCAATCCGTCGATCAAGTTCGGCGCCCTTTTGGAGATTGCGGAGGAATGCGAATGTCAAGTCATGGCGACAGGACATTACGCAAGAATCGTCCCCCTGCCCGACCATCCCGGGAAAGTCGCGCTCCTGCGCGGAGTTCATCGGGAAAAGGATCAAAGCTATTTCCTCTTCGGACTCTCTCAGGCGCAACTTGCGCACGCAGTTTTTCCTTTGGGTTCTATGAAGAAGGAAAACGTTCGAGTCATCGCACGCTCTTTGGGCTTGAACGTGGCGGATGCGAAAGAAAGTCAAGACATATGCTTTTCCCGCCCGGGAAAACTTGGAGAAACGCTTCAAGCCGAATTCGGCGGGGCTCCGCCCGACGGCGAGTTCGTGGATGAAGCGACGGGATGCGTCGTCGGCCGTCATGCGGGCGTTCATCGCTTCACTATAGGACAAAGGAAAGGCACGGGCGTTGCCTTCGGACGTCCTGCGTGGGTCTCCGAAATTGATGCCGCAAGCGGACGCGTCGTACTGACGACCAATCCGGAAAAACTTCTCCGCAAGGAACTGGTTCTGCCGAATCCGCACTGGATCGTCGAGCCGAAAGCACGTTCGTTCCATGCGGAGGCGCAGATACGCTACCGTTCCAGACCGGTTCCCGCAGATGTGGAATTGCGTGACGATGGAACGGCGCGCGTCCGCTTCGAAACGCCTGTTCGTGCGGTCACATCGGGTCAGGCCGCAGTGCTGTACGATGGCGACAGCGTGCTCGGAGGCGCGTTCCTACCATAAAAGGAGCTCGCCATGATGAACGAGGAAGAACCAGATCGCAAATCCGAACACGACTCCAAGGAGCACGCAAGCAAGAATCGCTAGAACGCGCAGCAGGATGTGCAAGGCGCATGCGGGATATTCCGGACGATACGTATACTTCGCCCCCAGACGCAGCGACATGCGCACGCCATGATTGACCGCATATCCATTCGCCTCGAAGAAGACCGCCAGATTGCGATGAAAGAGTTTGGAAAGCGAAACGAGGACGACCGGCGCTCCGAAGATGAGAAGAATTGCCAGAAGCACGCCGAGCACATGCCATAAGGAAACGCCTTTCAGCGTCTTCGCGATCAAGGCGAAGGAACTTCCCAGCGCGGCGATTCCGACCCCGCCGCCCATCAGAAGCATCGGAACTGACATGCCGCTTTTCTCAGGCGTCCCCGCTCCTGCTCGCTGAATGTCCGCCGCGACCTGCGATTCGAGGTTCTTGCTCTTCGCGGCAAACACCTTGTCGATTTGGGAAAAGAAAAAGTCGGCGAACTGCTGAAACGGCTGCGTGATCGACTCCCATACGGAAACGGGCTGTCGCACGATGTCTGTGACGCAGGCATCCCATACCTTGCCGTCGCGTGTGAAAAAGACTCCGTATTTGCCGACGTACAGATCCTGCATCGTGCCGGACGTCACTGCCGCAGCAATGATCATTTCCTTGCGCGGATTCGCGTCCGGCGAAGATATGTTCAGATACAAGACGCAGATGTCGCTTTTTTCGATCACGTTTTTGTGAGAGGCAAGATCCTCGACGATGGTGCAAAGCAGGAAATGACGTCCATCCATCACGAGCCGTCCGGCAAGAATCATCGACGGCTTCCATGGCTGAAAGAGCGCATTCATGCTGACAACGTTGTTCAGAAATTCGAACAGAGACTTCCGGCAGAGGATCAGTTTTCTAAGGAGCATGCAGGAATCCAGCGTCTCGGCGACAGACTTGTCCTGCTCGATCAGATCGCGGATGCGCGCGTCCGCAGGATTATTTCGTAAATTCCGCAACGCGTCATCGTCTTCCTCGTCGAACGCGTCCGTATTCTTCGCCGCGCGCCACGCGGCATAAGGCGCGATCTTCGCACGGAAGGCCTCCCATTCGGCGGAACTCATCGAGCGGACGCCGATGACGGCAAAAAAGCTCTTCAGCGCATCCGACCAGCGCGGGTTGATGCGATCCGCCAGCGAGAGGACGCCAAGCGGATTCGCCGGGGCGAGAGGAGCCTTCTCAAAAAAAGCGTCCACCGACGAGGCGTCCATCGGATCGAAACGGTTTGAAATGAAGCAGGCGTCCTGTGCGGAACGGGAGAATGTAAGCGCACGGCAGCTGCGGAAAAAATGCTCGATCGCTCTTTCCACACGGGAATATTCGGCGAAGACTTCGGCCGTACGCGTTCCGAACGCATGCAGATCCGGCGTCTCCGCCGCACGCCAGGAGATCTGCGCATCCAGCAGTTCGCGAAAGGAATTCAAATGCGCAAGATCGACGCCTTCGCCTCCGTTGCGGTCGGGAACCTTGCCGACCGCCTTCATGACTGCGGCCGCGTATGCGGCGTCGTCCGGATTCTCCTTTTCCAGGAGTTCCGGCTGAATCACGCCGTCGCCGTTCAGAAGCGCGGAAACGATCTTTTCTCGATATTCCGCAACAAGCTCCCACGTAAGGAAGCTCGTCTCCGGCCTTCCGGCAGCGCGCAGGATCGTGCGTGCGGAATCGAAGATTCGTTTCCCGTCTGCGCTTTCCCTGTTCAAATCTGCAAGGGAGAGATTCAGACTGCCCTCGACGAATCCTTCGCCGGAGCTGGAAACGTCCAGGCACCATTTCAACAGTTCGCGCACATCGTCGATTCGGATGCGACCGCTCTTGTCGGGATCGAGACAATCAAGGAAGTCCGGATCGCATAAAAGCGCGCTGGAACGAATGCCGGTCATCGCCCATTGCGCCGGATCGAGATTCAGCACTTGCCGCAAGGCTTCCGGCGAATCCAGCACCGCCTGACGCGATCCGCCAAGACTGCGGAATCTCATGTTCAGAGCTTCCTTCATCATTCATGTTCTCCTTTCGAATGGAAAGCGCCCGCGTACTGCAAAAGCGAAAGCAGAAGCAGCAGAACGCATCCCTGAATCAACAGCACGACGCATGTGCGGACGTCCCCCCAAAGCAAGGGGAGCGCACCCAAACCGGACATCACGCAAAGCAGGTGCACGATACGGACTGCGGCGGCGCGGGAAAGCCCCATGCGCACGAAACGGTGGCTGATATGATTGTTGTCCCCGCAATAGATCGGACGATGCGTCCAAAGGCGGATCGCAACGACGGCCAGCGTGTCGAAGATCGGCACGGCAAGAATGAACAACGGAATCAGGACGGAAATCTTCGTCGCGGACATCGCCGGATTGTAACAGATCGTCTTCGCGCTGACAGCCGCAAGCAGAAATCCGATCAGATGGCTTCCGGAATCGCCCATGAATATTTTTGCCGGAGCGCGGTTGAAAATCCAGAACCCCAGCGTCGCTCCGCACGAGCATGCGCATAGCGCGGCGACGAAAAATTGCCCGTTCGCATGCGCCATGATGCCGAAAAAGGCGAAGGCGATCGCACCCGTCCCGGCTGCAAGACCGTCCATGTTGTCAAAAAAGTTCAACGCATTGAACAGAAAAAGGATCCAGAACGTCGTAACCGGGACGGAAAACCAAGCGCTGTCTACGAAAAGCGTGATGCGGATGCCGCCGAAGATCGTTGCGGCAAGCGCGATCGCAAGCTGGCCAAGCAGCTTCCGCCCCGGCCCCATCGGGCGGCGGTCGTCCGCCGCGCCAAGCAGGACCGATGCAAGCGCGCAGGCGCAGACAGCGATGAACGCGACGCTTTCCCTGCGGAAGCCTGCGGAAATTTCAAGGGGGACGCGTTCGGAATAAAGAATGACCGCAGCTCCCGCGAGCGCGGTCGACAGCCAGCCGACGCACATTGCTGCGCCGCCGAGAAGCGGCACGGCCCTCGCATGCAGCTTATGTCCTTCCGTCTTCGGCACGTCCAGAAAGCCGATCCGGCGCGCAAGGCGCATGAAGCACGGCGCCGCAAGGCATGTCAGAAGGAACGACGCCGCAAGTCCCAGAGCGTCAATCCATAAGAAACAGTTCATCTCAAGCCGTGTTCTCCTCCGACGAAACGTCGGATGCAGTTTTTTTTCGCATCGCAGGGGCGCGCCTGCTTGAAGAGGGCGGACGCGTCTGAAGGCGCACTATAAGGCCGAAGCTGCAAAAAAGCAAGCAGCCGTCGTGAAAAAAGCTCATTTTTGCAGAACGCACACGCGGTCGAGATTGCGGTAGGCTTCCTCGGAATCCAGTCCGTAGCCGATGACATAGCGATCCGGGATGCGAAATCCGACCCAGTCCGCATGAACGAGCTTCTCTCGCGCCGGGTCAGCGAAGATCTTGTCGAGCAGTACGCACGTGCGAACCTCCGCAGCGCCCTTTGCACGAAACCAGTCGGCCGTTTCTCGCAAGGTCAGGCCTGTGTCCAGCACGTCGTCCGCCAGCAGAATATTTCGGCCGGCAGGATCGAGCTTCGGCGCGCAACGGATCGTCATCTTTCCTGACGAGGAGTCTTGAACATAGGACTGCACGGCGATGGAGTCCAGTCGGAGCGGAGAACGGATCGCCCGCGCCAGATCGGCGCCGAAGAACAGCGCGCCGTTCATGAGAATCACCATGGTCAGCTCCCTGCCCTCGTAGAAAAGCGACAGCTCTTCGCCCAGCTCTTCGATGCGTGCGCGAATGCGCTCCGACGAAATCAATGTCTGCAGCGTCATCGTCCGTCTCCGCCCGCACGCTTAAGGGTTGACGTGGTGGAATATCCAGTCACAAACGGAATGAATCGAATGTCGGCGCCGCAGGCAAGCAGCGCTTCGCGTTCGCCGGGATCCAACGATTCGACCGTATAGTCGCCTCCCTTTGCATAGACATCCGGCTTCAGTGCGGCGAGCTCCCTGTCGCAACGTTCGCCTTGGAACACGATCACGCCGTCCACGAAACGCAGACAGGCGAGCAGAAAGGCGCGATCGCGTTCTGCGTTGACCGGGCGCGTCGGGCCTTTGAGTCGGCGAACGGACTCGTCCGAATTGATGAGCACGAACAGGGCGTCTCCCAGTGCATGCGCCTGCATCAGATAGGTCGCATGCCCGCGATGAAGAAGATCGAAGCATCCGTTCGTGACGACGAGTCGTCCGCCCGTCAAGGCAAGCCGCTTTCGCGCTTCGATCGCCTGTTCCAAGGTGAAGATTCGCGCATCCGGATCGTTTGACATGGAGTCCCGACTGTCGTTTCTTTCGTTCATGCCGTCCTGCTTTCGTCTTTTCAGTGTGAGTGAATGAGGGAGCCTTTTGTTCGTGCTGGAACCGTCACTGGGACACCCTCTGATTCTGTCCGCGAACGGGCAGATAGACAACGTCCTTCAATGAAAAATTCTCTGAAAAACCGACGAAGTTCAGTCCCGAAGCAAGATCGTCAAGGTCGTTTTCACCCAGCGGATCGCGCATCGTCTCCTTGCCTTCCGTCAGATCCGCCGCATACAGAAACAGCGATGACGCAGGTAGATCGGAAATGAAATTGTTGTAATCGGGGCCGCCGCTTCGCAAATCCAGCTGTTGCCCGGCATCATCCGAATCGACGGCAATCGTCTGCTCGATGAAATATTGTCCGCTTTCCGACGTCCCGACGACGGCTTCGTCGTCCGCCGTGAACGGAATTTCGTCATCGCCGTAGTCCCAGCGGCGAATGCTTTGCGCCGAAGAGGACCCGGATACGGAAGAAAGGGCTCGCTTGTCCGCGTTCTCTCGAGCGGAAATCAGATTCTTTATGCTCTCTTTGCCGACAACGGCAAGAAGAATGACCGCCAGCATGACAATCGACAGCGTAATGATGGAAACAGCCAGTTCCACGATCGCCTGTCCGCCTTCCCTGCGACGTCCGATGAACCGCTTCCGCTTCATGCCGCACCTCCCTCGCCTGCGTTCAGCTCATCCAAAAAGAGATCGGCGGGCGCCTTCTCGCTTGCAGATCCCGCATCCGTGCGATCGAACTCGATGCGTGTGCGCCAGTCGGGTCCGAACAGAAGAAGCTCCTTAACGACGTAATAACCGTTCTCCCTGCGGAAACCGCCCAGTTCAAGCTCACGGTACGGCTCGCCGGCGGACTCGTCCGGCAGGGTCTTGAACCAGTGAGCCTTAAGCGGAAACAGATATTCGTCGGAAATCCATACCCGCACATAGTCGTCGTTGCCGCCTTCCAAAAGGAAGACGCGGCAGGAGGCGGTCTTGACGCTCTCCGCCTTCTCCTCGCGAATCATCTTGCGGTACAGAAAGCCGAGTGTCAGGTCCGATGCGGCAATGCCGTACAGGGAGAGGCGCGTCTTCTCCGGATCAGGCGCACGAACCTCCTGCGTGAACACCGGAGGCTCCGTAAAAGTCTGCCCCAGTTCATACTGTTCGTTTCCGGCAAAAATCATCTGCGCAAGAATGCGTTGCGGCGTGAAGCGAATGCCGATTCGTATCGAATCCTGAATCGCGCGCGCGCCGGAACGCCGATGCGTCGCCGTTCCGATCATCAAGGCCCATGTCTCTCCGGAAGGAGCGCGCCGCACGCAACGCAGAAACTCCTCGGACGGAAGGGACGCAAAGTCATAGGGCGTTTCCTCCGCGCGTGCGGAAATGAAGGCGGCGAAGAACAGAAACAGGAAGGCGACGCATCGTTTGGACATGATTCATGCTCCTTTCTTCTTGCGGATCGGGGGCGAAGACGCTCCCGTCCGTTTTTCAATGCGGCTCGGCACGGACTTTCCCGCAGTCTTGACGCGCGGCTTTCGACGAACGGCGCGCTTTCCCGGATTGCCGGAGGATGCAGACGCGGACGACTTCACCGGACGCGGCTGCGGCGCGATTCCGGATCTTCCGGTTCTGCGAACGGGAAGCGCTGCGGCTTCCGATTCGAGCGGATGCAGATCGGATATAAGGACGTCGAGCGCCTTCGGGAATCCAAGTTTCGCGCGAACGGAAAGAACGCTCTCGTCCGGGAGTTCGCTTTCAATGCTTGCGGAAGGCGGACGATTCAATCCGGCATCGACCGAAGTCACGGAAAGCGGCTTGCCCGGCTTCTCCGCGTTCGGCTTCGTCTCTGCTCCGTCGGCGATCTTGCGCAAAGGGAAATCGATTTTCAGAACAGGCGGCCTGTATGTCACGTTCAGGCCTTTGCGCGTTGAGGACGGGCTTTTCAGAAAATCTCCATACCGATAGAGATTCTTTTTCGTCTGACGCTTTCCCATGTCTTCGATTTTGCCAAGAAGACGCCGGATCGCCTCCGTCTGCGACTCTTCCGGATCGGGCGGTCCGCCCGAGATCGACACGGTCGCCGACACTGCGGGAGACGCGTTCGTCTTTCCTTCCGGCTTTTCCTTCTCCTGGAACACGGAATCCTCGTAGACGTAGACCTCGTCCTGCGGCTTGTCCGCCTTCTTGCGCGCAAAGCTCTCCTTCATGCGCTCCGGCAAAGCGACATGCAGGACATCCAACGCATCCTGTACGAAATGGAAGCGAATCTTGTTGCGGACCTCTTCCGGAACGATCTCCAAATCCTTCCGGTTCTCCTCCGGAAGAATGACATCCTGAACGCCCGCGCGGAGCGCGGCGATCGTCTTCTCTCGAACGCCGCCGATCGCGGTCGCCTTTCCGAGCAGCGTGATTTCGCCGGTCATGGCAAGCCGCGGGCGCACCGGACGCCGCGTCAGCAGGGAAACGAGGGCGGTCATGATCGTCACGCCCGCGCTGGGGCCGTCCTTCGGCGTCGCTCCGTCCGGAACGTGGATATGAAAATCATTGTTTTTGAAGACGGCCGGATCGATTCCAAGCGTCTCTGCGGCGCAACGCACATAGCTGAACGCCGTTTGAGCGCTTTCCTTCATCACGCCGCCGAGCGATCCGGTCAGCTTCAGATCGCCCTTGCCGTCCGGCATCATGGCGGCCTCTACTTGCAGAGTCGTTCCGCCGACGCTCGTCCATGCCATTCCCGTCACGATGCCGATCCTCGGCTTGTTTTCGCTTTCGTCCAGGATGAACTTCCTCGGACCGAGCATCGACCGCACGAGTTGCGCGTCGACGACCGTCGGACTCGTCGGAGCGTTGCCGCCCTCCCCTTCCACGGCGCGGCGAGCGAGCTTTCGGCAAACGGATCCGATCGTGCGCTCCAGATTGCGAACGCCGGCCTCCATCGTATAATGATCAATGATCTCATCAACGCCGCCGCGCGTGAAGCGGGCGAACGCGTTGTTCAGTCCGTTCTCGATCATTTGACGCGGCACCAGATAGCGGCGCGCGATCTCCTGCTTCTCCAAAGACGTATAACCGGGCAGACGGATGACCTCCATGCGATCCAGAAGCGGCGGCGGAATCGTATCCGTCACATTCGCAGTCGCGATGAACATGACCGAGCTCAAATCATAGTCGACCTCCAGATAATGGTCGTTGAACGCCGAATTCTGCTGCGGATCGAGAGCCTCCAGAAGCGCCGACGAGGGATCGCCGTGGAAATCGTTGCCTAGCTTGTCGATCTCGTCCAGCATGAAAACGGGATTGCTGCTGCCCGCACGCTTCATGCCCTGAATAATGCGCCCCGGCAGCGCTCCGATGTACGTTCGCCGATGTCCGCGGATTTCCGCTTCGTCTTTGACGCCGCCGAGCGACATCCGCACGAATTTGCGCCCCAGCGAGGCGGCGATCGACTTGCCAAGCGACGTCTTGCCGACGCCAGGAGGACCGACAAGGCAGATGATCGGCGACTTGCGGGTCTTCTTCAGCTGCAGGACCGAGAGAAATTCCAGAATGCGTTCCTTGACGTCCTTCAGCCCGTAGTGATCCGCATCTAAAATGCGCGCCGCCTCCGCTACGTCCACGCGATCCTTCGTGAAGACATTCCACGGCACGCTCAGCAGCCAGTCGATGTAGGTGTACGCGATGTTGTACTCTCCCGACGCCTGCGGAATCATGTCGAGGCGCGACATCTCCTTGTCGATCAGCTGGCGCACCGTATCAGGCGGATGAACTTTTTTCAATCGCTCCTCGATGGATGCGAGATCGGGATTGCGATTGTCCTCGCCAAGCTCCTTCTTGATCTGCTTGAGCTGCTCCCTCAGGAAAAATTCGCGTTGGCTCTTCGACATGATGCTGTGCACCTGGCTTTGAATTTCCGAGCCGAGACGCAAAACTTCGACCTCGCGATTCAGGAAAATCATCAGGAAATGCAATCGTTCCTGCACCGTCGGAAGCGTCAGAATCGCCAGCTTCTCCTCATAGGAGATGTTCAGCGTGTCCGTGATCAGATCCACGATTCGCACGTTGTCCGTCAGATTCAGGATCGCGATCTTCAATTCCTCAGGAAAATTCGGCGCGAACGACACGATCTCCTGAAACTGCTTCGTCGCGTTCCGAACCATCGCCGCCGTTTCCAGCGAATCGTCCGGCTTTTCAACCAGGCGCCGCACATGCGACAGCGCAAGCTGTCCGGAGTCCGACAGATCCTTCACGTATTCCACGCGCGATATCCCGCGCACGAGCGTTCGGACCGTGTTGTCCGGAAACTTCAAGAGCTTCACGATGCGCGCCAGGACGCCAATCCTGGTCGTCCGCTTTCCATTCAGAATCATGCGCTCCATGCGCGCTTCCGTCGCTCCCGCCTGCTTGAGAGCTCCTCGCTCATCCTCTGGAATCTCCGGAAACAGCGCGAGGAATCGATCGCCCGCTGAAGCGGCTTCCGTCAGCGCGATCGCCGACGGATCATTCAAGACAAGCGGCGTCAAGGCGAATGGGAACACGATCGTTCCGGTAAGACTGAGAGCCGGAACGCGCATGTCCAACGGCTCATCGTCGCCCTCGACCGGAGCAACGGGCGCAACGCCGGCGCTTCCTGACGCTTCTTCGCCGCCTTTCAAGATTTTTTCTTTCTTATCGTTCAAATCGTTGTTTTCAATTTCGCTCATACTCTTCCCTTCCCCCCTTCTTTCCTTAGCCGGGATTTCAAGTTCCCGCTCCGACTCATAATGTAGCTTGCGAACCGAACTTTCGCAAGTCCTGTTTGCGATTCTTTTTCTTTCAATGAATCCCTTCGCAAACGCGAACGCGCGTCCCTCGCGCCGCGCTTATGCGATGCGCGCACGGAACGAATGAGTTTTCTGGTTGTTTTTTCGAAAAACGGCGCTATTTTAAATGGTTTCTTTTTCAGCCGAACCTTTTCATGGGAGTACGAAATATGGCAAACGCAGTCAATGTCGCGATCGCAGGCGCTACTGGCGCGGTCGGCATCGAGATGCTCAAGACTTTGGAAAACCGAAACTTTCCGGTGAAAAACCTCAAACTTCTCGCATCCTCCCGCTCCGTTGGAAAAACTTTCCGTTTCCACGAGACCGAAATCGCAGTCGAAGAGCTTAAGCAGGACTCCTTCAAGGGCGTCGATATCGCGCTCTTCAGCGCCGGAGCCTCCATTTCCAAGGAATATCGGCAGGCATGCGTCGATGCCGGAGCTGTCATGATCGACAATTCCAGCGCCTTCCGTATGGAAGACGACGTCCCGCTCGTCGTTCCGGAAGTCAACGCCGCAGACGCCTTCCTTCACAAGGGAGTCATCGCCAATCCGAACTGCACAACCGCCATCATGTGCGTCGCGGTCTACCCGCTGCATCTTGCGAAGGGACTCCGCCGCATGGTCGCGGCAACCTATCAGGCGGCCTCCGGAGGCGGTCAGAAGGCGATGAACGAACTTGTCGAGCAGACGCGCGACGTTTTGGACGGAAAGCCGGCGCAGGTCAACGTCATGGCGCAGCAGATCGCGTTCAATCTCTTTCCTCATATCGACGTCTTCCAGCCCAACGGCTACACAAAGGAAGAAATGAAGATGGTCAACGAAACGCGCAAGATCATGCATGCGCCGCAACTTAAAATTTCATGCACCTGCGTCCGCATTCCTGTCCTTCGCGCCCATTCCGAAGCTCTCAACCTCGAATTCGAGCAGGAAATCACGCCGGAAGAAGCGCGTGAGATCCTTCGCAAATCCCCTGGCGTTCAGCTCCGCGACGATCCTCAGTCCAAAGTCTATCCGATGCCAATCGAGGCGACCGGCATGTACGACGTCCTCGTCGGACGCATTCGTCAAGACGTTTCCCGCGACGACAAGCGTGGCTTGGACATCTTTGTCAGCGGAGATCAGCTCCTCAAGGGAGCGGCGCTCAATGCGGTTCAGATCGCGGAAGTTCTGATTTCCAAATAAGGAATCGCTTGACGCTTCCACCGACGGATCGTGTGCGGCGGAACCGGCCGAATGGCTGGTTCCGCTTTTTTTGTCGGGAAAAGACATGATAAAATCTGTATTCGCGGCATCGAAAAAACAAATGCAACGCCCCCTTGTCCGCTTGCATGGAAAGCATGCGCGAGGAGCGGCCGTGAGAACAGAATGAAAAACAATACGGCAATTTCGAAGGAAGAAAAAGAGAACCCCGAAGTTGATTTCGACTGATCGGGCGAATACTCCGATCGGCTACGCCATGTCTGGAAGTCGAGACCTTCAATAAAGCTCGTGGCTTATGCCGTACGGAATGCGGGAAAAAGACGGGACTCCGCGTATGACAGAGCAAGCGCAGCCGATGCGAATGCCTGGTCCCGGAAGAATTTTTTCTCTCCCATGGCGGTCAAAGCGTTTCTATCCGGCGACGCAAGCGCTCCGCAGATCGATGCGCATCGGAAAGAGACGACAACTCGTCCGAAAATCCTCTCGACTTTCAACGGAGAGCGGTTCTTTTTCATTTCATTTTGTCGTTCATGAAAGAAGCTCCGGCGCAGAGCTTCTCCCATCCGGGAAAGCGCCAGCGAAACGGAAAGTCGCGACATTGCCTAGGCTTTGCGTCGTTAATGCGGCAAGCCTTCGCCGCATCGTCGTAAAAGATGCAGGCCCCATCTTCGCGCTCCGTCAGGGAAAGGCATCGCCGATCGGGCGCAAGAACCGCATATTCGTCAAGAAAACGCGAAACCTCCATTCCAAGGAAATCAGCAATGGAGTCGACTTCCTCTTTGGAAAGCCGCACAGGGCCTTCCCAGCGACAGCAAGCCCCGCATCTCGCGCAATGAAAGTCATCCAATGGCATCAAGGTCTCTCTCCGTTCATTCCCGTCTTTCCTGTGCGCAGATTTGCGCCGCATGGGCGTTTCTTCAAATCGACGACCTGTTTACTATACGCCGTTGACGCGGTCTTGTCAAGGAATGCCCCCGAAGCATAAGCGTTCCGGAAGGATATGAAAATATCAAGTAATGCATGTTTGCAGCCGAAGAAGCGACTGAACGGCTATGAAATGCAATCTTGTTTCCACGGACGAGGCATGCCGTCTGCATGATGATGTTTTCCGAGCGAGAAAATCTGGAAACTCCAAATGCGTGTTCGACGCTTCTTGCGTTCAAGTCATGCGCAGGAACGACCGTTGCGGCGCAAGGAGAAGCAAAAAACGCAAATCGGAATGCTGCAGAGGAAATAAAATCTGTTTAACATGGATCCGCTTTCAACATCGGTAAGATCCCAATGAAAAACGATATGCTTTGGGCGAAGCGAATGATCTTCTCGCATGTCGTCGATGCGGGCGATCAGCAAGCCGGGCCGCCCCTCATGCTTGATGCGTTTAAGCCGAAGGCGATGAAGTCAAGTGCGAGGGATGCGATTGCATTCCTTCCCTTCGGCGCGCAACTATGATCCGGACGCGCCTTTCTTCGATTGCGCAGGCTGATCAAAGCATGGAATTGGAACAACCCTGAACGCAGGGTGCATAAAGAAAAATGAGCCGCCTTCCACATGGTGGACCTTCGGCTTGAAGATGAGCCGCATCCATCCGGAAAAGCCCGATGCAATGACGAAAAACCGCAGATTTGGAGTTCGATGAGCTTTCATCAATCTGAAAAAATCAGCGCCTCCAACGCGAAGCTGTACGGGCGGCGGCGACAATGTCTGCACGGATTTGCTTCAACACGAAAAAAGCAAAAAACGGATGCGACACCCGCTTTCAGAAAGGCAATGGGGTTCTGACAATCTCGCCTTGGAAAAATTCAAGCGCCCGTTTTCGCAAAAGCGGCTGCCGTACGCAGCTTTTATTTTTATGAGCACGAAGCATTTTCGGAGTTTCCTTCATCTTCAGACAATTGGGCTGAAGCGTGCTCCTCCAAGACGCCCTTGATCTTTTTAACGCAGCCAGCCATGTCGTCACGCAACTCATATACCCAGAAACGCATTACGCGCCATCCCATTCCCCCGATTTGCAAGTCTCTGTAATAGTCATCGACCTTTCTGCTTCCGTCTTCCGTCGTATGGTAATGGACTCCATCGACTTCTATATCGATTTTGAGTTCTCCTCGAATCAGAGCGAAATCCAGGCGGCGACCGCATAGAGGATATTGGGGCTCCGTTTCGATCCCCTCAGATAGAAGAGCCTCGTAAAACTTTTTTTCCCAAGGAGATTCGAACAACCGAAATGCCTTGATGTTCGCATTCGATGTTTCCTTTGGAAATTCTGCCAGCTTTCGCAGCCAGGGAGAGGAGGATTCCGCACACCGTTTTCTGTCGCCGACAAGGATCAGACATGCGCGCGCTCGGCTCGTAGCGACATTGTAGATATAG
>CAZAAM010000003.1:12852-26769 GCA_964483055.1 uncultured Victivallales bacterium | reverse complement strand
TCGAATGCGCGGAAAAGTCGGAGATATCGCCTCGCCGAACGCCGGAACTGAGAGAAGAGTTTTGCGAACGGGGCTGAAGCGGCGCCGAAACCCGACATGCAGAGCGCATAGAATCGCTTCCATTTGAAAATGTTGCGGGCGGCGCTATATTATAAGATCCTTTTTCAACAATCAATCGCAAGATGGAGACGCCATGATTCCGCGCACATTGAAGACCCTGACCGCGCTCGCGCTTGTCGCCGCGCTTGCCGGCTGCTCGATTTTCGCTCCCCGAACGCAGACGATTACGATCAATGGCGAACCTGCCGACGCAAAGATCATAGTCAACGGAAACGTCGTTTCGACGCCTGCTTCGATAGAAGTGCGGCGCAACAAGAACATCTCCATCATGGTGACGAAAAAGGGATACCATCCGTATTCGGCGAACACGGGATTTTTCTTGAGCCAATGGGGGATTTTGGACGTGATCGGCGGCGTGCTTTTTCTCTTTCCGATCATCGGATTGGCTTCGCCAGGCGCGTACGCTCTCGATCAAGACAGCTTCTATTATGTTCTGACTCCGCTGGAATGAAGCCGCGCGCAGCCGCCGCATTCATCCGTCGAACGCCGGCTCGCCGAAAAGGAGAAATCGACGAAAACGCCGCGTTCCTTCAGCATGGAACGGCCGTCTCAGGAGTCGCCGTATTCGATCAGACGATTGCAAGGCGCATGCCGAAGGAGAGGGTCTGACTCGGCTTGATGGTGCGAACGTCGCGGAGGGCGTGAGCGGTTTCGAGACAGATCATGCCTTTGTATTCGTTGTTGTCGAAATCGGTCATGGCTTTCGCCTTTTCAATCCACGGATTCCAAACGACGCAGGTGTTGGAATCGAATCGCTCGAGCTGAATCGTGCGGTTCCAGCCTTTGTCGCGGAGGTGGATCAGATCGTTGCTTTCGTCATAGATGCGATCGATTTCATCGGAGACAAGGATGTCGCCTTCCTGAATTTCGCGCCGCCCGGTCAGCTGATCGTAGTATGCGCGCCCGTCGAGCCCTGAGACGGAAACGTTTGCGACGTCGGAGACGGCGAAATAGGCGTGCATGGCTTCGGAGATGGAGTAGAGTTCGCCGGTAAGGTTCGTGGTGTCGAGCTGGACGACGAGCGTCTTCCCGAAGCGGAAGGTGAGGCATGCAAGCAGGTCGGAGGTCTCATAGACCATTTCGACGACGGTCATGCCGTTCGGAGCGGTCGCCATGCCGATTGGCATCCACGACGAGGTGCGTGCGAAGCCGTGAGAAGGCTTCTTGGCGGGACCGAACCACGGCCAGCAGATCGGGATGCCGCCGCGGATGGGCTTGCCCGGCTCGAAGAAGGCTTTTTCAGAAAGCCAAAGGATGTTTTTTTCTCCATGGGGAGTCCATGAAAGGATTTGGGCGCCATAGGCGGAGAATTCCAAGGTTGCAAACTCGTTTTCGATGCGATAGACCGGGATCGATCCATGCATGACGCGAACCGCGCCGGAGATTTCAAACACATCTTTCATTTTCTATTCCGATCCTGCTCGCGGAGAGCGTTTCTGCGGATTTTTCCGCTGATTGTTTTAGGAAGTTCGGGAACGAATTCCACGATTCTGGGATATTTGTACGGCGCCGTGCTGCGTCGAACATAGTCCTGAATTTCGGCGATGAGCTCGTCGGACGGAGTCTTGCCTGCGGTGAGAACGATCGTCGCCTTGACGACCTGTCCGCGGATGGCGTCGGGCGCGCCGGTGACGGCGACTTCAAGAACGTAAGGGAGCTCCATGATGACGCTTTCGATCTCGAAGGGTCCGATGCGATAACCGGAGGACTTGATGAGATCGTCGACGCGGCCGACGTACCAGAAATAACCGTCCTCGTCCATCCATGCGGTGTCTCCGGTATGATAATATCCGTCGTGCCAGACCTGATTTGTGAGCTCCGGGTCATTGTAGTATCCGATGCAGAGTCCGCAGTTTTGGTACGGTTCCGTTTTGACGCAGATTTCGCCGGTTTCGCCGGGCGCGACCTTGGCGCCGTCGGAGTCGAGGAGGTCGATCTGGAAAGGCGGAACCGGGCGGCCCATGGAGCCGGGTTTCGGCGTCATGCCGAAAAGATTGCCGATGAGGATGGGGGATTCGGTTTGACCGAAACCTTCCATGAGCTTGAGCCCGGCGGCCTTGCGGAAAAGTTCGAATACCTCCGGATTGAGCGCCTCTCCGGCGTTGCATGCGCGCCGAAGCGAGGAATAGTCGTACTGCGACATGTCCTCGCGCACGAAGAAACGATACATGGTCGGAGGGGCGCAGAACGTCGTAATCTTGTGCTCGGCGAACAGTTGAAGGATGTCCTTGGCATGGAATCGGTCGAAGTCGTAAACGAGAATCGCGGCTTCGCAGAGCCATTGTCCGTAGATCTTGCCCCACATGGACTTGGCCCATCCTGTGTCGGAGATGGTCAGATGAAGCCCGTCCGGATCGACGCAGTGCCACCAGCGGGCGGTGCATACGTGTCCGAGCGGATAGGTCTGCACATGGAGAACCATCTTCGGATATCCGGTCGTTCCCGATGAGAAGAAAAGAATGGCCGGATCGTTCGCCTTGAGACTTGGATCGCGGGGGAACTTCGTGGAACATCGAAGGATTTCGCGGTTGAAGGAATGCCAGCCTTCGCGCTCGCCGTTGACGACGATCTTCACGCTTAGCGAGGGACATTCCTTCTGCGCGGAATCGATGTGGCTTGCAATTTCGCCGATTCCGGTGCAGACGACCGCCTTGACGCCGGCGGCGTTGAACCGATAGACAAAGTCATGCTCGGTCATGAGCGTGGACGCGGGAATGACGACCGCGCCGATCCGGTGCAGGGCGAGAACCGCGAACCAAAACTGGTAGTGTCGCCGCAGAACGAGCATGACGCGGTCGCCCTTGCGGATGCCGAGCGAAGCGAAATAATTCGCGGTTCGACAGGAGTTTTCGGCGATTTCGCGGAACGTGAAGTCGCGCACTTCGTGCGTGCTGGAAATCCAGCGCATGGCGCGCTTTTCCGGCGTTCGGGCGGCGATGTCGTCAACGACGTCGAAGGCGAAGTTGAAGTTGTCCGGATAGTGGAAGGAAATGTCCTGCAGCATGCCGTCGCGGTCGATGGTTTCCGTGACGAACTCGTGATAAACGAGACGGCGTTTGCCGGAGGGGAGCAATTCCCTGGAAGGCTCCTCCTCCTCGACTGGAAGCGGCTCGCATTCCTTGCCGCGGCGGCCGTGCACGACGACCGCGATGAATTCGCACGGCTTGCCGTCGGCGGCGACCATGCCATGCGGACGTCCGGAATCGTAATAGACGGAGTCGCCGGGATTGAGAAGCTCCTCCTTGTCCTCGCAGCGGAAACGGAGACGCCCGGAAAGGACATAGTCGAACTCCTGACCGGCGTGCGTGGAGAGCGCGATCGGCTTGTCGTCGTCGACAGGCGGGGCCGTGACGACGAGAGGTTCGGTCAGACGGTTCTTGATAAGCGCGGCGCGATGCAGGTATTCGAATCCTGCGCGGCGGCGGATGGGCATGCCGTCGTTCGCTCGGACGAGCGTGCAGGTGGAAAGATGAGGCGTCTCGCCGGTAACGAGGTCGCCGAGATCGACTCCGAAGCGTTCGGCGCACTGGACGAGGAAGGAGAAGGAAAAATCGGATTCGCCGCTTTCCTTGCGGAGGTATTCCTCGACGCTCATGGAAGCAATTTCGGCCATTTCCTCCGGAAGGATCTTCAAGAGCGTACGGAGCTCGCGAATGCGCCTGCCAATCTGCTTCAATTGCTGTTCCATCGCCATATGAACGGAAGGCCCTCCCCGGCCGGATGAAAAATTACGAACGTATGATACCACTCCGACGGCGTTTTTTCAAGTTTCAAAGCCGATTTTCCGATTGGAGTTCGGACAAAGTTCCGACGTCAAGCGAAGTCTGCGCCTCATGAAGCGCGGCGACGGCTCCGGAAACACCCTCTTGCGCGCGGAAGACGGCGGTTCCGGCGACGACGACATTGACTCCGGCGCGGGCGGCGTCATGGACGTTTCCCGTTCCAAGTCCGCCGTCCATTTCAATATGAGCGCGGCTTCCGATCGCGCGGAGCATCGAGCGGATTTCCTTCGCCTTTTCCAACTGCTCCGGCTGGAAGGATTGTCCGCCGAAGCCCGGTTCCACCGACATGACGAGAACCATGTCGACCATGGGGAGGAAGGGCGCGAGCGCAGATGCAGGCGTGGCGGGCTTCAAGGTGATTCCTGCGGAGCAGCCCGCCTTGCGGATCGCCTCGATCGTGCGAAGCGGGTCGCCGTCGCTTTCCACGTGGAACGTAATATGATCCGCGCCCGCTTTCGCGAAATCGTCGACGTAACGAATTGGATCGACAATCATCAGATGAACGTCGAACGGAAGTCGCGAATACGGACGCATGGCTTCCACGACAGCGGGACCGACCGTGATGTTAGGGACGAATACGCCGTCCATGACGTCGAGATGAACGAAGTCGGCTCCGGCGGCCTCGATGAGTTCGAGCTGTTCGGCGAGGCGCGAGAAGTCGCGCGCGAGCATCGGCGGAGAGACATAAAGCCTGCGGAAATCGAGAGGGCTCAGGGGACGCTTACGTGCCTGCATCGACGGAGTCTCCTTTATCGTTGCTTCCGGCATCGTCTTTTGCTCCGGACTTATTGCGTTTCGGCTTTCTGGGCCAGCTTCCCGGACGTCCGCAGTCGAGCCAGCGGCGGTGCGCCCACAGCCACTGATCAGGAAAGAGGCGGACCATGCTTTCGATCATGTTCGTATAGGCCTGGACAATAGTCTTGACATCCTCGGCCTTGTTTCCAGTAGGCTTGCAGACGAACGGCTCCGGACAGTACAGTTCGAAATGGAAGTCGTTGTCCTTGCGAACCAGAAAGGGCATCGCGATGGGCGTTCCTGTCTTGAGATGGAGCAGAGCCGGCGTGGCATGCGCGCATGCCGGATGACCGAAGTATTCGACGTCAACGCCTTCGTGCGAGCTGGCATGCTGGTCGGCGACGATGGTGATGTTGCGCCCTTTCTTATGAGCGAGCAGGAGCGGTCGCAGCCCCATTTCCTTGGAGACGGTCTCATGATCGCCGAATCCGCAGCGGCGCTTGTAGAAGTAGGCTCCGATCTTCGGATTTCCAAGCGGGCGCATGATCGATGTCATAGGAATTTTCGTGTAATAAGAATGGCAGCCGCCCGCGAGCTCCCAGTTGCCGATATGCGCCGTGGTGATGATGACCTGACGGGTCGTTTCCGGTTCGCAAAGCTGCTTGGACCAGTAGTTGTCGGCGACGGCGACGTGCTCGTAAAAGTTCTCCTTGGTGACGATCTGATCGAACTTCACGATTTCGACGAAGACCTTGCCAATATGTCGGAAGGAGGCGAGCGCGAGCTTCTTCGCCTCCTTGGGGTCGGTCTTGAGACCGGAGTGCAGAATGTGGCGCGTCGCGCGCGGACCATGCTTGCGGTCAAGATGGAAGACGAGCAAGGAGCAGAAGTCGCTCAGGGCGTATGCGGCATGCAAAGACAGCGCACGCGTCAGACCTGCGATCGCGCGGAAGGCGACGTACTCAAGATTGATCATGAAGGCGGACTTGCGCTTTTCAGCCATTGGAAGAGTCTCCCTGTGAAAAAAATAGGCAATCCTTAATATACACGCGAAACGGGAAAAGAAAAGCGGCAAGGAGGTCCGGCTGCGCATTTTTGCGCAAAAACGATGCGGCATCGTCTCTTCCTGCGCGAACTTCCGCGGCAAACGGATTTGAAAAAGCGCGCGCGTGGAAGTATTGTATTCCGTTGTTCGAAACCGCAGTCGCCGACATATTTTATGGAATGACATCCGCATGAAACGCCTGCTCGCAATCATGATTTTGACGCTTCTCGCGTCCGCGCCTTTCGCATCCGCCTTCGGAAAGTCGGATCGCGCAAATCAGCCGGAGGTGAAGTTCGACGAAGACGGCACGGCGAGCCTGCTGCGATTTCTCGCGGCGGTTGCATTGATCCGCAACTACTATGTGGACAGCGAGCGAGCGACGTATCCTCGTCTGTTCGAAGCCGCGCTGGACGGGATGCTGCAATCGCTGGATCCGTTCACCGCGTATGAAACTCCGGACGACTTCGCATCGCTTCAGGAGAGCACGTCGGGACAGTTCGCCGGCATCGGAGCCGTCCTCAACAAAAGTCAGGGGACGATCGCCATCGAAGACACCACTCCGGACGGTCCGGCGCAAAAGGCCGGACTGCGCAAGGGCGATACGGTGACGGAAATCGACGGCGCCGACGTGCGGAAGCTTTCCATGGACGACTGCGTCGAACGCATTCGCGGCGCGATCGGGACGACGGTCGAGCTTACCGTGCTGCGCAAGGACGAGAAGGATCCCATGAAGATTCGCATCGTGCGCGGCATGGTGGAGCTGCCGACCATAACCGGAGTCCGTTATCTCAAGGATGAGGACAGAGTCGGCTATTTGCGCATGCGGCAGTTCGGAACGAGAACCGCATCCGATTTGGATCGCGCGCTGGACGAGTTGAAGGACGCGAAGGCGCTGATCGTGGATTTGCGCGCCGATCCCGGCGGACTGCTTGGCGTCGCCGTAGAGGTATGCAGCCGCTTTCTGGAGACCGGAACGCCGGTCGTTTCCGTCGAAGGCCGTTACGCGGAAAAGAACGAGCGTTTGAACGCCGTGGCCTGCCGGAAGCGTCTGGATCTCCCGCTGATTCTTCTTGTGAACGGGAATACGGCGAGCGCGGCGGAGATCTTCGCCGCGTGCATGCAGGATCATAAGAGAGCGCTCGTTCTTGGCGAGAAGACGTTTGGGAAAGGATCCGTGCAGACGCTCGTTCCGCTGAACAACGGCGGCGCGCTGCGCCTGACGACCGCGAAATACTACACGCCGTCGCGCCGCGTCATTCACGAGAACGGCATTCAGCCCGACATCATCGCGCCGATTCCTCCGAGCGATCGCCGGAGACTGGAGCTTCAGCTGAATGCGCGTCCCGGCGAAGTCCTTCCGGACATACCCGGCGCGGTCCGCGACGCGCAACTGGAGCGCGCGACGGAGATTCTGCGCGGCATGGAACGATTGAACATTCATTCACAACGATAGGAGAAATTTTGCATGAAACGAATCGCTGTCTGGATCGGGGCCCTTGCAATGTCCTTGCTGTTCTGCTCCTGTGCGCGGGAGATCTACGTGTCGGAGGTCTTGCAGCTTCCGGAGCACGCGCCGCTGTACACGCGATACAACCTGTATTACGAGAATCCGGAGGACATGCGCTCCCTGAACATGCTGAAAGGCGACATGCTTCCGTTCGGAACAGAGGTCGTGATCGACAACGCGACAAGCCGGGAGATCGAATTTCATACGGTCAAGGACGGCCGGAAGTTCCGACTGATCTTCGAAGAAAAGTATTGGCTGAAGTCTCCGGAAGAGTTTCTGCGACAGGTCTTTTCCTCCGACGACGCGGACGATCTGACCGTTGGAATCCGCCCGCTCGTCATTGAAAAGCTGCGTCGCGGCATCGTGGAGAAGGGCATGTCGAAGAAAGAAGTCGGACTTGCATACGGACCGCCGGCGACCTATCGGACGCCCTCGCAGACTCTGGACACGTGGTGCTATTGGACGGACGAGCTCGTCGGAAAGCGCGTAATCTTCAATCGGGGCGCCGTCGTGGACATCATTCAGCTGTAAGCCGGAACGCTTGCGGAATCAGGAAAGACCGGGGAGCGCTCCCCGGTCTTTTTTTTGCATTGTTTTCGCGCCGCGCGCCTGGCTGCGTTTTGCAGCGCGGCCTGTCGTTCTGCGGAGACGATTCAGAAATTGAACGAGTATTGCCCAGGCGCTTTGTAATCGAGTTTGAATGAGAAATTGTTCTTCGGCTTGTAGTTCGGATTGTCCTTGAGAACGCGGTCGAGGACGGCGGAGCACTTGCCGCAGTGCGTGCAGTTGATCGCGCACAGTCCGGCCGTTCCGGATTCCACCCAGTCGGACGGGAAGGCGGAATTGTCGATCATCTTTGGCCCGAAGTCTTCGGAAAAGTTCGGGTCGAGGATGGTCAGGAGATCGCCGTCGAACCGTCCGGAACAGTACGCGTCCAAAATCGGCTTCGCATCGCCGGAAAGGTCGCGCGTCGAAAGCTTGAACGCGGAGACGTAGGGGGCGTAAAGATGCAGATCCTCCGGGCGAACCCATGTGGCTCGCAGAATTTCTTCGTGGTTTGCGGAGCCGGAGAAGATGTTCCGGCAGAGGAGCGGACCTTTTTTCAGGATGGCGGTTTCCTGTCCGATGCGCCAGAATCCGTGTGCGAGGAGCGTTTCATGGAAGATTTGGCCGGGGCAGTTGCGGAGACAGCCGCTGTTCGCGAGCATGCAGAGTTTCTTGCCGTGCTGCGCGCACCATTCGCTGAAACGACGGAGCGTCGGGATGTCGCGTTGCAGGTCGCGGTTCATGTAGAAGGAGTCGTAAAGATCGGAGACGTATTCCATCGCGAGCGTGGAGCCGATCTTGAGGTTGACGCTGGCGCGGATTTCAATGTCGGGATGTTTCCGCTTCAGGACGGTCGCGACGAACGGGGATGTGGTCGTGACGATTTCCGGTTTGACGCCTTTCTCGTCGAGCATGGCGATCGCGCGTTCGATGGCGACCCGCCATTCCGTGGAGTAGCTTTTTTCTCCATAGCATGTGGCATTGATCAAAAGATCGAGCTTCAGTCCCAGTCTGCGAAACTCCTGCAGATCAGGGATCAGGCGTTCCTGCAACTGCTCGTCATTCGATTCGTGCAGCTCGCGTGCGGAGAGGATTCCCGGAAAAGGAAAGTAGATTTCCAAAATCGAGGCGATATGCGGGCGAATCAGTTCGAGGAATTTTCCCGGATTGGCGAAAAAATATCCGACCGCGAATTTTTTCGGGAAAGGGACGGTTTCCGACATGTCGTTTCCTCCAAAAAAAGTTTCCTTCGGAATAATAATGGCAGTGCGCAAAAAGTCAAGAAGCGGATGTCGAATTTTCGAATTTTTTTTTCGCTTTCCGATTCCGTTCTTTCAGCGCGCATCGTGTTCGCGAGAGCTGAATCGGCTTCTCCGCAAATCGGCTCGCTGCGGTCTTTCCGCATGCGGAAATGCAAGCAGAGCGGTCGATGCGGTTATGGAGAATATTGAAAGGCTTCTCCCGGAGCGTTCGAATGGAGCGGCGTCTGCAAGGTCAGGAGCTGATCGTCTCGTTCTTTGCCGTCCGTTTCCGCTGCGATCGAATCAGTAGTGATGCGTCAGGGTGACAATGTCCGGAGCGAGGATGAGATTGGCGGGCGGAAGGCTGTTGCCGCTGTTGATGCGCTGAAGAAGGCGGTCGGCTGTGTTGCGACCGACTCCTGCGAGCTTGATATCGATGCTGGGCGGGATTCGCTCGAAGAAGTCGAGCATTTGAAGATTCGCATTGCACCCAAGGAGCTTGAAGCGGTTGAAGTCGCCTCCGAGGGCGCGATACTCGATCATCGTGCCAGTCATGGCGCTGTCCGAAACGAAGAAGAGGCCGTCCGCATCCTGAAATTTCGGATTCTCCTTCAGCTGTCGGGCGATATGCGCGGAGATGGTCGGATTGCCGGCGTCGTCCACGTCTGGAAGATCAAGGATTGTGTCAGCGTTCATGTTCCAGCGTCGCGCACGGTCCAAAAAGTCATGGACGCGCGCGGCGTATGCTGCATGGTTGAAGGTGTTGGTCAAAGCAAGCGTCTTTTTGCATCCCGCGTCGTGCAGGAAGTCCGCCGCGAGCGCGCCGACGGCGCTGTTGTCGTAGACGACCTTGTCGTAGCGGTTCTCCGGGTCGTAGAAGGCGTTGAAGGACCAGACGACGGGAAGTCCGTTCAGGCGCTCGTAAAGGTATGACATGAATTTGCGGTCCTGACGCTTTTGAAAGAGAACCACGCCGTCGCAATGCTTCGGCGATATGCGGTCCGGCACGAGGTTGTCCGGCCCGAGCGTGCAGAATTCCAGAGAGATGTCCCAGCGGTTGAATTCTTCAATCAGCGCGTCGAGATAGAGGGAGTATGCGGGCATTGCGAGAAGACGGGACGGAGCGATGTCGCTCAGCGTAAGCAAAATGACTTTATAATGCTTGAGTCCGGCGCGTCGCGAGGTCTTGCGGCCGGGACGGCGGAGACTCGGCACGTATCCGAGCTCCTTCATCGCGATGCGAATCTTCCGCGCCGTGCTGTGCTTCAATGCCTCCGGGCGATTCAGATAGCGCGAAACGGAATTGACGCTTACCGCAGCCAGCGCAGCAATGTCCTTGATGTTCGCCATGAAGCCGTCTCCTCGCATTGTATTGGAAGATTGAAAACTATATCGCGAAAGAGGAAAAAGTCAAGGAAAAAACACAGAATAAATCCAGCCCTCCGGATGCGCTTTTTTCTAATGCGCCATGTTCAAAAGTGAGAATTATTTGATTATATCACAAAAAATCGCTTGACACCCGGAAAAGACGGATGTATGTTATTTTTCAGGCGCGGAGAGACACCTGCGCCGACGATTTCGCAATCTTGGCCTGCGCCGCTTCAAACCGGAGACCGCGGCGAAGATTTCTGGAAGGAAGAGTCGACGTCCTTCGGCCCGGAAGCGGAATGAAGCAATGAAACATGCAACATCACAAAGAAAGCGATCATGAAAGGCAAGATCACAGTCAATCGGAAGTTCGCGATCAGCGAAATCGACGACCGCATTTATTCGGGATTCCTGGAGCAGGGCGGTCGCGCAGTATACGAGGGAATCTATCAGCCGGAACACGAGTCTGCGGATGCGGACGGATTTCGCACGGACGTGCTGGAACTCGTAAAGAAGTTGAATATGCCCTTGGTGCGCTATCCGGGCGGAAACTATGTCTCCGTATACGACTGGAAGGACGGAATCGGACCGAAAGAGAAGCGTCCCGCGCGTTTGGAACTGGCGTGGCAGGGATTGGAGACGAACGAATTCGGCGTGGACGAGTTCATGCGCTGGTGTCGGAAGGCAGGCGTGAAGCCGATGATGGCCGTGAATTTGGCGACGCAGGGACCGAAGGAGGCGCGCGAACTGCTGGAATACTGCAACTTTCCCGGCGGAACGGAACTTTCCGACCTGCGCAGAAAATACGGTTCGGAAGCGCCCTACGGCGTGAAGGTCTGGTGTCTCGGCAACGAAATGGACGGACCTTGGCAGCTTGGACAGCGCAATCCGGAAGACTATGCGCGAGTCGCGCGCGAAGCGGCGAAGATGATGAAATGCGTGGACGACGACATTGAGCTGATCGTCTGCGGATCGTCGTTCGACGGGATTTCGAGCTTCGGCACATGGGATGAGACCGTTCTGGACTGGACATTCGACCGAGTCGATTACCTTTCCATTCATCAATATTATGGCAATCCGCAGGATATGACGCCGGGCTATCTGGCGCGCCCGGAGGCGATGAGCCGCTACATCGACAAGGCGGTCGCCGTCTGCGATACGGTCGCCGCGAAGAAGCGTTCGGACAAGAAGATCATGATTTCGTTCGACGAATGGAACGTATGGTTTCACTCGCACGGGGCGAAGGACGTGAAGCCGAAGTGGAGCAAGGCGCGCAATATGCTGGAGGACATCTACAATACGGAGGACGCGCTTCTGGTCGGCATGCTGCTGATGACGCTGATCAATCATGCGGACCGCGTGAAGATCGCCTGCCTGGCGCAGACGGTGAACGTGATCGCGCCGATCATGACCGCCGCAACAGGAAAGCCTTGGAAGCAGACGATCTTCGATCCGATCGCGCTGACAAGCGCCTTTGGAAGAGGGCGGGCTCTGCGGACGATCGCGGAGTCGGAGAACTATGAGGCGGAATTCCGGACGACGGAATGGGAGAAGCCTGAGGTTCGATCCGTGCCGTTCCTTTATTGCGCCGCGGTCGAGAACGCCGCGGCCGGAGAGGCGGTCGTCTTCGCCTGCAATCGCAGCTTGAACGAGGCGATGGATCTGGAAATCGAATTGGAGAATTACGAACCGAGCGAAATCGCCGGCGCAATGACGCTTTTCCATCCGGATTTGAAGGCGATCAACGAACAGGGCGAGGAACGGGTCAAGGCAATCGCGCTGGAAGGCGTTCGTCTGAACGGACGCACGGTCGCAGCAACGCTTCCTCCCGCCTCTTGGAACATGATTCGTGTGAAAATTTCATAAGATGCGAAAAATCGCGAATCGTCATGTAAGATTTCACCTTCGCGCCGTGTAGTTCTTCAAGGAAGAATTTTTGAATTGCGCCAAGGCGGATATGGAAAGGAGATCCGATAACGAAACGATTTTCGCATCAAGGATTTCGCCGGCGCAGCGGTCTTTTGCCGGATCGCACTGCCGCGCGGAAGAAAACGAGACGGACAACGGGAGAACAGGCATGATGGAATCTGAAAGTCGGGGCGGATGGCTCTTCACGCATTTTCAGCGCGTGAATGCGGGACGCGCCGATGAGGAAAAGATCTTATTCTCTCTGAGCGGCGATCTGAAGAGCTGGAAGGTTCTGAACAACGGGAAGCCCGTGCTGACGAGCGACGTCGGCACGCGGGGATTGCGAGATCCGTTCCCCTTTCGGAAAAAGGACGGAACGTTCGTCATTCTGGCGACGGATCTCAACACGTCGGATTCGGACTTTTCCTGGGACAAGGCGATGAACGCCGGAAGTCCGGACATCATTCTGTTTGAATCGAACGATTTGGTTCATTGGAACAAGGGGCGCGCGGTTTCGCCGTTGAAGGATGCGACCGCGGCCTGGGCTCCGAAGATCGCGGAGGACAATGGGACGTCGCTCGTGCTTTGGTCCTGCAAGCGCAAGGACGCGCCGTTTCGGATTTACGGCGCGCATACGGAGGACTTCGTCCATTATGGCGAACCGTTCGTGTTTGCGGAACGCGGCGACGCGCATCTCATCGATGCGATCGTCATCCCTTGCGACGGAGCATTCGTGCGCTTCATGAAGGACGATGTCGTGAAAACGGTCATGATGGAGCGAGCGGATTCCCTGCGCGGTCCATGGACGCCGGTCGGGGGATGGAATCTTGCGCATCTGCGCAATGTCGAAGGACCGGCATGCACGCTCTCCGGAAACGGACGCGAGGCGTATCTTCTTCTGGATCATTATGGAAGAGGAGACGAATCCGGATATCGCGAGTTTCGGACGGACGATCTTCTTTCCGGACGCTTCGAGCCCGTCGGCGCGGAATTCCACGCGATTCACGGCATTGCGCACGGCGGGATGCTGCGGATTTCCGAAGAGGAGCGCCGGAGACTGGAAGGCTTCGACTGGGGATAATGCCGCGCGCGCCGCGAAGAAAGCAACGAAACAGGAACCATCTGAAAACATAGAAATCAAGGAAACGAACTGAAAAACGAGAAAACGACGTAGAAATACGGCATGGATTCCATCGAACGAAAGTCGACGCGTTCGAAGGATAGAGTGCTGCAACGACATGAAAGGAGCGAAAGAATGCATCCGATGAGAAATCTGCTGCTTTCCGGCGTCTTTCTGGCGATGGCGTCCATTGCGTCCGCGCAAAACGCGACCGTATTGCCGGAAAACTCGAAAACAACCGGAAAGGATGTTGCCATGAAACGAAATCTCCTGTTCCCCGACTATCCGCATCTTCTGCATGGCGGAGACTACAATCCGGATCAATGGCTGGATCATCCCGAAATCATCGACGAAGACTTTCGTCTGATGGATCTTGCGGGATGCAACACCTTCAGCATCGGGATCTTCAGCTGGACGAGCTATGAACGAGAGGAAGGCGTGTACGACTTCACGTGGCTCGATGACATCATGGACCGCATGGCGAAGGCGGGCAAAAAGGTCATGCTCTCCACTCCGAGCGGAGGGAAGCCGTCGTGGATGGCGCA
>CAZAAM010000003.1:10193-12842 GCA_964483055.1 uncultured Victivallales bacterium | reverse complement strand
ACCCGGAGATCCGCATGGTCGGACGCGACGGACGCCGCGATCCGCAGGAGGAACGGCACAACCATTGCTGGAGCTCGCCCATCTATCGCCGCAAGGTGCGCGAAATCAATGAAAAGATTGCAGAACGCTATGCAACGCATCCCGCTTTGGGAGGATGGCACGTTTCCAACGAACTTGGCAACAACTTGCATCCGGACGGCTGCTACTGCGACTTATGCCAGGAGGCGTTCCGCGGCTTTCTCAAAAAGAAGTATGGCACGCTGGAGGCTTTGAACAAGGCGTGGTTCACGAGCTTTTGGAACGTGACGCTGACCGACTGGAACCAAGTCACGCCGTACGTGACGAGCGACGTGTGTCAGCTGGATTGGCGGCGATTCCTGATGAGCCAGATCGCAAGCTTCATTGAAAACGAAACCGAGCCGCTGCGTCGCTTCACTCCGAACAAGCCGATTACGATCAACATGATGGGGTTCTTCTATCATATGGACTACTCCAAGCTGGATCATCTCGTGGATTTCCTCAGCGACGACGTCTATCCCGGGTGGATCGAAAAGGAGAATTTCGCGATTCACGCCGCCTCCTGCGCGATGCGGCATGACCTCTTGCGAGCGAGAAAGCAAAAGCCGTTTCTCGTAATCGAATCCAGCCCGACCGCGACGAACTGGCATTATCGTGCGAAGCTGCTGCGTCCAGGCACGCTGAAATTTCAGGATTTGCTGGCGATCGCGCACGGCGCGGACGGCACGATGTACTTCCAATGGCGCAAGGCGCGCGGCAATTTGGAAAAAACGCATGGCGCAATCGTCGATCACGCCGGAACGCCGGATGCGCGCGTCTTCCGGGAGGTCGCGGAAATCGGAGCTCTTTACCGCAACTGCGACGACCTGCTCGGCGCGATGACGCCCGTCGAATGCGCCATGGTCTTCAGCCGCGACAACCAGTGGGCGATGGACTTCACGCCCGGCCCAGGCGGTCCCAAGGTGAAGGCGTATGTCCCGACGCTTGAGACGCACTATCGCGCCCTGTGGAAGCGCAACATTCCGATGGACGTGATCTTTCCGGACGCGGATTTCTCCCGCTACAAGATATTGATCGTTCCGATGCTTTTCTCCATTGACGACGCGACGGCCGCACGTCTGAAGGAATATGTGGAGAACGGCGGAACGCTGATCGCGACTTATCTGACCGGCTATGTCAATGAAAACAGCGCGTTCCATCTTGGCGGACTGCCCGGCGCCGGATTGAAGGAGGTCTTCGGAATCTGGAACGAGGAGATCGACAATCTTGCTCCGGACGACGTTCAGGCGCTTCGCTTCGGCGAGCGCTCCTATCCGGTGAAAGACTATGCCGAGCTGCTTCATCTGCGCGGCGCGCAAAGCCTTGCAGAGTATGAACAGGACTTCTACGCCGGCTTCCCCGCGCTGACCGTCAACGCATTCGGCAAGGGCAAGGCGTACTATGTCGCCGCACGGACGGACGAAGACTTCCTGTCCGACTTTTATGGAAAAATCATGAATGAGAACGGGATCGCGCCCGTGCTCAATCCGAAGGGGCGGAAGATTCATGCCGCAACGCGCATCGGGGTCGGCGGAGAGGAATTTCTCTTCCTTTTCAATTACGATCCGGTGAATGAACAGATCGCCGAGCTGCCCGCAGGAGCGGCTTACGTCGACAAGGCGGACGGCTCCCGGAAGACCGGTTTGATCATTCTGCCTCCGCGCGGTTCGATGATTCTGAAGAAGGAGAAGGAGTCCTGATTCGAGTTCGGTCGATCTTCAAAAAAAATCCAACCTTTGCGGCGGACGGCGCGCCTCTGCGGCGCTGCGTCCGCCCGCTTTTTTTCGACGCCTTGATACGATGCGAACCGAGCTTCGCGTTCGTTTTTTTCGGAAAAGGGATGACGCATTGGCGCTCTTTTTCTTGATTTCATTGCGTCAAAGCTGTATATTGACGACTCCTCCGCATTCATGCGGAGAAAGGCGAAGACGCACGGGCGCTTTCGAATTCGGTCGGATCGAAAAGAACTTCGTGCGGTCGTTTTGACGTACGCATTTCGGAACGCGGAAATCTTTTGCCTGTTCCTTCAATCAGAAAGACATCGACCCATGCTGAAATCCTTCATTCGCCCAGCGATGCTGTTCGTGCCGTTCGTGCTGGGCGCATTCTTTCCCGAGGCGCATTGTCTGAACGACGCTCCGATCCATTTCATCCGGCGCGCCTTGATGGTCATGGTCTTTCTTTCCTGTCTTCAGATCCGCCTGTCCGATCTCAAGCCGCGTCGCGAGCATTGGAGCATCCTCGGAATCAATCTTCTGATGGGAATTGCGCCCTATCTTCTTTTGCGCCTCCTTCTTCCGCAGTATCCTGAGTGCGCGCTGATCGCCTTTTTCGTCGGCATCACGCCGACGGCGACGGCCGCCCCCGTCGTCATATCCTTTCTGAATGGCCGCGTCGGTTTCGCTCTGACCGGCTTTACATTGACGAACGCAGGCATTTCACTTGCGCTTCTGGGATTGCTTCCGCTTATCATGGGAAACGTTTCCGGCGGATTTTTCTTCGAGGTATGCGGCATGCTGTTTCGGATCATCGCCGTTCCTTTCCTTGCCGCGATGCTGTTGCGCCGCATTTGGCCCGGAATTCGGAACCTTC
>CAZAAM010000003.1:0-10183 GCA_964483055.1 uncultured Victivallales bacterium | reverse complement strand
AGTATCTTTCCCTGACTCTGTGGAGCACGCTCCTTTTTATTATGGCAGCAATCGCGCGCCAGTATTTCATCGACAACCCGGAACAGTCTTTCCTGCGCATTGCGCCCGCGGCGGCGATTTCGCTTGCGATCTGCGCGGCGAACTTCTTCATCGGAGGGCGGATCGCGCGTTTGCGCTATCGTCGGGAATCCAGTCAGATCCTTGGTCAGAAGAACACGATGTTCACGATGTTTCTTTCTCTGCATTATGCAGGGCCGTTCGTCGCCATGGGGCCAATTTTCTACATTCTTTGGCACAACCTGTGGAATGCGTTTCAAATGTACCGCTACGACCGGAGACAGCTTCGGAGGTCAGTTGTCGCGCCGTCTGCATCCCGGCTTGATGAAGCGATGGAAGGCGAGAAGGACGCATGACGCGTCATTCCTCCGAATCGGCCTCCGGCTTTTTCGCGCCGTCTTTCGTTTCATCTCCCGCAGACGAATCCGCATTGCGTTCGGGAAGCGTTTCGACGCAGAACCACGGCTCGCCGGGACGATAGTCGTTCGAAACGCCGTATTTCTCACGGAAGATTCTGGAATTCATTACGTTGTTAAGGATGTTGCGCGCGCATCTTTGCATCTCGCCGAGCGTGATTCCCTTGTCAAGCGCGTCAGGTTTCCCCGCCGCCTCCCAGCGTTCGTAGGAATCTAGCAGGCTTCGGTCGTTTTCAGAAGGTCCTTCGCCTGGCATGAGGAGGTCCATTTGCGCGCGAACGCGCAACGCGTTGTCTGCGGCGGCCAGCTCCTTGGATTCTTCGCGGCGCGTCCACCAGTCGGTCATCAGCATGCCGTTCCATCCCCATTGTCCGCGCAGGATTGTCGTGCAGAGATCGTAGTTGGAATAGCTGTAGACGCCGTTGATGCGGTTGTAGCAACCCATGATGCTGTAAGGTCTTGCAGTTTTTGCGACAATCTCGAATCCGCGCAGGTAGATTTCCCGCATGGCGCGTTCCGAGCAACGGGAGTCGTTCGTGAAGCGTTCTGTTTCCTGATTATTGAGCGCGAAATGCTTGGGAGTCGCCGCGCATCCGGCGGACTGAACGCCGCGCACGGCGTTTGCGCCCATGCGTCCGGTCAGGAGCGGATCCTCGGAAAAGTATTCGAAGTTTCTTCCGCAAAGCGGGTTGCGCTGAATGTTCATGCCAGGAGCGAGGAGGACGTCGACCTTGTTCGCCCGCATTTCTCCGCCCAATGCGAAGTAAAGACGTTCCACGAGCGGATCATTCCATGTGCATGCAAGCAAAGTCCCGACGGGCAGAAGCGAGGCGGAAGCGTCAAGCCGCAGTCCGGACGGGCCGTCCGACGTGGAGACAGGCGGAACGCCTTTCGCGCGCAGAGATTCCGTCACGCCGCCATAGACAGCGGCGTTGCCGGGGACTCCAAGCGGGCTGTGCATCTTAAAGTCGCCGCGCGTCAACGCGGCAAGCTCCTCCGGCGAGAGCTGCGCTATGAAGTCGTCCAAGGTCGCCTGTCCCCTGCGAACGTCGATCAGCTTGATTCCTTTGTCGCCGGTCGGTTCGACGGCATGCGGAAGTCCGTCTTCGACTCTGGCGCGCAAATCGCGCCGGGCGACTTGGACGCGCTCTTGCGCGGGGATGATCCGATCGTTCTCTTCGCGAGCGACGACGCGTTCGAAGGCGGCGGATTCATCCGGGACGGGACAGGATTCGGCAAGCTGTTCGACAACGCGGAGTTCAGGAATGCGGAAGGAGCCGACTGCGCGGACGTTTCGTACGGAAGCGCCGAGAAAGACGGGATATTCTCCCGGTTCCAAAACCCATGAAAAGGGATGTCCCGTTTTACCGGCATCGTCAAAGGACGCAAGATTGTCCGCCGGAAAGGAAAGGCGGATCGACTGGCTTTCGCCGGGCGCGAGCTCGCGCGTCTTGGCATAGGCGGCGAGCGACTTCGCCGGCTTTCCGAGAAGACCGTTCGGAGCGCCGCAGTAGACTTGGACGACTTCCTTCCCGCGACGATTCTTCGAGACATTGGTCACTGTCGCCCGCACGGAGACGATTCCATCCTTTTCCTCCGCATCGCCTTGGATTTCAAACGAGGCATAGCTCAGTCCGAAGCCGAATGGATAAAGGACGCGATTCGGCGCGAACGTTTCGAACCAGCGCCAGCCGACGAAGACGTCTTCCGCATAGTTGTTGAATTCCTTTCCGCCGAAGCTGCGTGCGGAGGGCCAGTCCTCATAGCTGCATGCGATCGTCGCCGCAAGCCTGCCGCTGGGGGATGCGTCGCCGGAAAGAAGATCTGCGACGGCGCTTCCGGCCTCCATGCCGCCCTGCCAGACGATGAGAATCGCATCCGGATCAAACTCTTCGACCCATGACATGTCGATGATGTTTCCAATGTTGAGAATGACGATGACGCGCGGAAAGGCGTCGGAGACGGTCTTAAGCATGGCGCGTTCCTCGCGTGTCAGGAAATAGGAGCCTTCCTCCAACAGGCACTCGCGGTCCTCTCCGGCGGCGCGTCCGATGACGACCAGCGCCGTATCGTTCCGCTCGGCGAAGCGAGCCGCAAATTCCGGGAGCAGGGGCATTTCCGGATGAAAGCGCGGCCAATTTCCCCATGTCCCGCTTTGCACCGGATTGTCGCGCGTCCATGTTTCGTAAAACGCTGCAAGTTCTTCGTCCACGCGAATGTTCGGATTGTCGCGCAATCCTTCGAGAATGGAAATCCTGTATGGTGCGCGGACTTCGCCGCCTGATCCGTTCCCGCAATGAAACGTATCGATTTGAACGCGGCCGAAGACCGCGACGCGGCGACTGGGATCGAGCGGAAGAGCGTCGTTGTCGTTTTTGAGCAGGACCGCGCCTTCGGCGGCAGCTTTGCGGATCAGCTTCGGCAGGAAGGCGCGCGCTTCGTCGGGATTTGCGCTCATGACGCCGGCAGGAAGCATGGCCAGAGCCGCGCAGCAAACGGAAATTCTTTGCATACGAGTCATCTTTCGCCTCATTCTTTTTATTTGTTTCGTCAGGGAACGCGTTCGATTTCATGCATTCCGGATCGGATGTTTCGCATCATCGCCTTTTCTGTTCGTCCTTGGAGACGGAGCGGAATCCATCCGCATCTTCATCGATGCGCCGCATCCAATGCAGACCCGTTCGAAGCGGCGCGGACTTGGGTTCGAGAATCTTCCCGGGCGGGGTTCGTTCGACGGGCTTCTCGCGCCTGCGGAACCAACGAAGCGCCTGATGCGCATTTTGCGCATCGCTCCGCATCGTCTTCGCATCCTGTTCGGCAGAGTCGAGCTTCAGGGCGTCGGACGAACCGGTTGCGTCTTTCTGCTTCAATCGAGCTGAGCGCGAGAGATGTCCGTAAGTTTGCTTCCCCGCATTGCGCTCTTTGCCATCGTTTGCGTACGATTCGCTCGGTCTGCTTCCTGCGAGCGGGTCCGGACTTTCCATTTCCGCATTCGCAGCAGCCGCATCGATCGCAGAATCGTGCTGCGCACGTCCAGTCGTCGCCATTTCTCTGCGGACGCGCCATAATACGAGACAGGCGCCTGCAAGGAAAAGCATGGAGAGCAGAACGAAAAGAATCGTTTTCGCATTTTTTTCGGCAAGTTTCATGAGCGGAGATTCATCTTTTCCCCGGAGAGAATCCGCCGTTCGGCTTTGGTTTTCCGGAAGTCGTTTGGAAGGAATCCGCACTGCGGAGTTCGTCGATCAGCGCGTTGGCGTTGAGAAAAAGCTCCTTCATGTCGCCGGAGAGCGGAGAGCCGGAGCATCGGCGCATGCGGTCGCCGTTGCATTGAGCGCGAAGAACGTCGCGCAACTCTTCCAGGGGATCCGCGACGCCGCGCCGCAGACGCTGCTCGAAGACGATGCCGATGCAAAAGACGACGAGCGCCATGAAAACGACGCCCCATGCGCCCCGCGTGCAAAGGGAACGCGTCTGTTTTGCGGCGTTCGTCATCGCCGCACGATTGCTGCCGGCAAGGCGGACGATGGCAGCGACGGCCTCGGCGCGACTCTGCGGATCGACAGCGAGGCGGGAGAGATTCAGCTTGCGAATGGCATCCAGCGCTTCGCGTTCGCCCTGTTCGGTGATGTTGCTTTCGCCGAGGTTCAGGGCGGATTCGAACTTATCCGAATCGAATGCATTGTCCGTCAGCGCGACCAGCATTTTTTCGGATGCTTCCAGGGAGCGCGCGTTGCGTTCGTTGACCCGTTCGATGGAGGGCGCCATGCGCAGAAAGACCCAAATCGAGCCGAACGCCAGAAGAAGATTGAAGGCGATCAGGATCCATGCCCCCAGCGCGATATTTCTGCCGAGCCTCATTTACGCCTCCTTGTCCAGTCGCGCGATCGCCTTTTCCCCCGCGACGATGAGGAGGCGGTCCCGCGCTTCGAGCGGGACCGCAGGGTCAGGGCGCAGAAGCTCTCCGTCGCGTCGAACAGCCGCGACGATGATTCCGTAGCGGCGCGGCAAGGCAAGTTCAATCAGCGACTTGCCGACCATTTTCATCGGGAGGCGAATTTCGGACAGCTCCAGATCTTCGTTCAGAGGCGTGCAGGCGATGATGTCGCGAAGGAGCAGACGCGTGGCGAAGCGGCGTCCGAACTCCTCCTGCGGATTGATGATTTCGTGAGCTCCGACCATTTGCAGGATTCTGCGATGGATCGGCGAATTCGCACGCGCCACGATGTACGGACAGCCCATCTGGCGCAATAGGGCGACGCACATGATCGAATCTTCGCGCGCCTCGTCGCCGATCGCGCAGACGGCGGCATGCCGCGTCGCCGGAAGAAGCTGCGCCAGCTGGGCTTCGTTGGACGCATCGAGCGCGGCGGCGTGGCTGACGAAGCCGGCGGCCTCTTCGACTCGCTCCTTTTTGAGATCGACTGCAAGGACTTCCGCGCCGCGGTCGGAAAGAGCGCGCGCCAGCGCCATGCCGAACCGGCCGAGCCCGATGATCATGATCTGTTGAGACGTTTTCATAGGAAATTCCTTATGGTTGACTTAACCCAGCATGATGCGCGCATCCGGACGAATCGGTTCGCGGACGCCGCTTCGTTCGCGCAAAAGCAGGAAGAAGGTCAGCGGGCCGATCCGGCCGATGAACATTGCGATCATGACGATCAGCTTCCCGATCTCGTCGAGGCCCGGCGTGGCGCCGACTGTCAGCCCGACCGTCGCGAGGGCTGAAGTCGCCTCGAAGACAAGGTCGCGCGCGGAAATCTCTTGCGTGGCGATCAGGGCCATGACGGTCAGCAGAAGAATCAGAAACGAGGCGGAGACGATCGTCGTCGCCTGAATTACAATCGTTTCGTGAATGCGGCGTTCGCGCACGACGATCGAATCCTGTCCGGTCGTCGCGGCGCGGAAGGAAAGAGCCAGGACGGCGATCGTCGTAGTCTTCACGCCGCCCGCCGTTCCGCCCGGACTGCCGCCGATGAACATCAGAATGATCATGACGATGATCGCAGCCGCTCCGGTCGTCTCCAAGGGGACGGACTGAAATCCCGCCGTGCGCAGGGTCGCGGACTGAAACCATGCATGCGTGAACTTGTCCGCGATGGAAAGCTCTCCCAGGATTCCATTCCATTCGAAGACGAGAAGCGCGCCTGCGCCGAAAAGCAGGAGGAACAGCGTCGTTCCCAAGACCAGGCGAGTCGGAAGCGGAACCGGCCGGCCCGTCAGCCAGCGCGGCCAAGCGAGCGCCGCGGGGGGAGCCATGCCGCCTAGAATGATAAGCAAGGCGACCGTGTGAAGCAGGACGGGATGATCCGCGAAGGCGATCAGATTCTCCGCGTTCGGAAAGAATCCGGCGTTGCAGAAGGCGGAAACCGCGGTGAAGACGCCGAACCATGCGGCCTGAAGCGGCGTCTCGCCATCGTGCAGAAAGCAGAGGAAAAGGATCGTTGCGCCGATCAGCTCCGTTGCGAAGGTGAACTTGAGAATCAGCAGAAGGCTGTGAAAAAGATCGCGGCGTTCGTCCGATTCGATCATGGAATGCATGAGCTTCTCCTGATTCAGGCTCAGACGGCCAAAGGCGTGAAGCGCCAGGGTGATCGCGCTCATGATGCCGAGGCCTCCCAATTGAATCAGGATCAGGAGGAACAGCTGACCGACGCCCGTCAGCGTCGAGCCGACGTCGATCACTGTGAGTCCGGTGACGCAAACGCCGCTTACCGCGGTGAAAGCGGCGTCGACGATTGCGATTCCGTTCGTCGTCGCGGCGTTCGTCCGAAGCAGAAGCGTTCCCGCCGAGATCAGCGCGAGGAACGTCAGGAAAAGATTGCGCGCCGGATGGAGCAGGAACGTTCCCCACCAGCGTTCGCCGGGAACGCGCGTGTTCCGCAGGAAGGAAAGAAGCGGAGTTCCGGAAAGTCCGATCAGAAAGAGGAAGATTCCGATGGAACCGAAGCAAAAGAGAATCCAAAGCGTTGCGACGAGAAGGAGCGGAAGGGCGGTTGCGGTCGCGCGAAAGCGGAAGGACGGCTGCCGGACGCCCCAGAGCGCGGTCAGAATCAGCGCGATCGAGCCGCAAAGGGCGAAGCAGAGCCTTGCACTATGGAAAAGCGGCGGGAGCAGCGGGGAAAGGGTCGTCGCCGCAAGAAGCGTTCCCAGCGAGCATTGCGCGCGCCAGCGCGCCGCTTCCAGCGAAAGACTTTTCATGAGGGAGATTCGGCCCGTCGTCAGATGGAAGAGCCCTCCGGCGACAAGGACGCCGAAGAACAAAGCCGCAAACGGATTTTTCGGAAGAATCGGCAGGGCGGAGGCGGTCAGCGCGGCCAGCGCCGCCGCGAGGAGGATTTTTCCTGCGCGCGGCAGTCGGAAGAGAAGTCCGGCTCCGAACGCGCAGGCGGCCGCGGCGATCGCGCCGCAACATGCGCGCCATGCGTTCGGTTCGAATTCGTTCGATTCGGTCAGCTGCGCGGGAAGAAGAAGAAAGGGGGCCAAAGCGAAAAGGATGCCCTGAAGAGCCGCCTGACGGTTGTCTGTCGAGTCTTTTGTCATTGCATGTGCGGCTTTTTATGATTTGCGCAGGTTTCGCCTTTGGCTTGAAAGATGTCCGCAAGGACAATAGCGCTTCAGTTTCCGCTTTTCAAGCATTGAGCGCTCTTTTTTTCGTCGAAGGCCGCTTCCCATGGAGGCTTGAGCGCATTTCATCGCGGCGCTTCGAAATGAAACGTGGAGAAAATGCGAAAAAATTCGCGTTTTTTCTGAAAGAAGCGTTGAATTAGAGCGGCTCTAATCCTTATATTGAATCGCAGAAGGGTGGCGAAGCGAAGGAATCGAAAGGAGATTGCGGCATGAATCGACGTGAATTTCTGAAGGGCGCGCTTGCAGTCGCCGCGCTGGCGCCGCTGGCCTCGCTGCTGGCGAAAACGAGCGATTCCGCACCTCTTCGACATGGGACGAAAGAGATATCCTGTCGGACGCTCGGACGAACCGGATTTCGCACGAGCGCAATTGGGATGGGCGTGGAAGGATTTCAACGAAAGCGGCGAGGCGAAGTTCGGGATCTGTTTCAGTACGCCGTCGACAAAGGCGTGAACTTCCTGGACGTCTGCGTGTTGGATCCGGAACTCGTCGCCGGGTTCGGAGACGTGATCCGAAAGAATCGCGACGGATTCATTCTGCAAACGCATTTGGGGGCGATTTGGGAGAACGGCCAGTATCGCAGAACACGGGATGTTTCCAAAATCCGCGACGCGTTCCGGGCGGCCCTGCAAGGATTCGGGACGGACTTCGTCGATGTCGGCATGATTCACTACGTCGACGAATCCGGCGACTGGAACCGCGTCCTGCGCGGGGATCTTATGCGTTATGCGCGCGTTCTGAAGGAGAAAGGAACGATCCGAAGCATCGGGCTTTCCACGCACAGCGTCGATATCGCGCGGCGCGCCGTTGAAAGCGGGCTCGTCGACGTTCTGATGTTCTCCATCAATCTGAGCTACGACGCGAGCGTGTCCGGCGGAACGCTGACGCTCGATCGAGAGAGGCAGGCTCTTTACGAGCTTTGCGAGCGCGAGGGAGTCGGCCTGGATGCGATGAAGGCCTATGCCGGCGGGAATCTGCTGACAGCGAACTCGCCGTTCGGCGCGGCGTTTACGCCCGTGCAATGCCTGCATTACGTTCTGACGCGCCCCGGCGTCGCTTCGGCAATGGTCGGCTGTTCCTCTCCGGAGGAGATCGACGCCGCGCTGGCGTGGAATTTCGCGTCGTCCGAAGAGCGCGACTATTCGAAGGTCCTGGCAAAGGCGGGCGAGAGCGCATGGACCGGCTTCTGTCTTTACTGCGGCCATTGCGCGCCGTGTCCGCAGGAGATCGACATTGCAGCCGTGAACAAGCTGCTGAACCTGGCGCTTGCGCAGAAGGAGGTCCCGGATACGGTTCGCGATCATTATGCCGTCCTGAAGCGTCATGCATCCGACTGCATTCAATGCGGCGCATGCGAGAAACGATGCCCCTTCGGCGTGCCCGTCCGCGAGAAGATGAAGCAGGCGGCGCGCATCTTCGGCGTCTAAGCGGGCAACCCGGCCGCTTCGGCATCATTCAGGACAAGTCGCGGAGCGGGAGGCGGAAGCATGAGAAGACTCGTTCCCGCCATGATGCGCGCGGCGTCCGTCGCGCGCTCGTCCTGCGCGGAAATGCGGATCGAGACGACGATGCGAACATGCGAAAGCAAGAAAACGCCCCCGCAGCGCGCGCGGGAGGAAGGAGAGAAAGACATGGAACGTGAAAACGAGACGGTGACACGTCGGGAAGCCTTGAAAGTCATGGGACTTGCGGCGCTCGGAGCAGGAATCGCCATGACGCCGCTTGCGGCGGCGGAGCCGAACAAGAAAGCCTCGGCGCCGGACGTCGCGCCGGATGGAACGGCGAGCAAGCGGAAGGTCGTTCTCGTGAATGGAAGTCCGCACCGCAATGGCTGCACTCATGCCGCCCTCAGCGAAGTTGAAAAGACTTTGAACGAGAACGGGGTCGATACGGAGATCTTCTGGATCGGCAACAACGTGCAAGGCGGCTGCATCGCCTGCAATTATTGCCGCGAACACGGCAAGTGCGTCCGCGACGACACGGTCAACGTTTTCGTCGAGAAGGCGAAAGCCGCGGACGGCTTCGTGTTCGGATCGCCGGTCCATTTCGCGGGGCCGTCCGGATCGATGCACTCGTTCATGATTCGCGCCTTCTACTGCGTATACGGTTCGGACGTCTTCGCCGACAAGCCCGCCGCCGCGGTCGTCAGCTGTCGCCGAGCGGGGGCGACCGCGGCGCTGGATACGATGAACAAGTTCTTTCCGATCAGCGGCATGCCGATCGTGCCTTCGCAATACTGGAACATGGTGCATGGGAATACGCCGGACGATGTGCGTCAGGATTTGGAAGGGCTTCAGATCATGCGGACGCTTGGACGGAAGATGGCATGGATGCTGAAAGGGATCGAATCCGGGCGTCGCGCCGGAGTTCCCGCGCCGGAGCGGGAGCCGTTTCTGCGAACCGACTTCATCCGATGAAACAATGAATACTCTGTCATAAGGAGCTTCAATTATGAGCAAGGTTCTGATTCTTTCCTCCAGTCCGCGCAAGGGCGGAAATTCCGACCTCCTTTGCGAACAGCTCGCCATGGGCGCGAAAGAGGCCGGACACGACGTCGAGAAGATCCGTCTTGCGGATCTCAAAATCGGCTTCTGCACGGCGTGCTACGCCTGCCAGAGCGGTCCGTGTCCGCAGAAGGACGATGCCGCGGAAGTCATTGAAAAGATGCTGGCTGCGGACACGATCGTGCTTGCCACGCCGGTTTATTTCTATACGATGTGCGCGCAGCTGAAGACTCTGCTGGATCGCACGGTGTCGGTCTTCCCGCGCTTAAGGGAGAAGAAGTTTTGGTATGTCATGACCATGGCTGACACGGATCGCGAGATGCTGCGCGGCACGATCGAGGCCTTGCGCGGCTTTCTGGCCTGTTGCGAGGATTCCGTTGAAGCCGGCATGATCTGCGGACTCGGCGTCTATGAAAAGGGCGAAGTCTGTTCTCTGCCCGTCTGGGAGGAGGCGCGCAAGGCAGGTCGCCGCATCGGATGAAATCCGTCCATGGCCGACGCTTGTTTCAATGTCAGACTCAGACAAGGCATACCCCCTAGGGGTATGCCTTAGCCCTTGGAGCGAAGCTTCAAGTA
>CAZAAM010000002.1:0-36854 GCA_964483055.1 uncultured Victivallales bacterium | reverse complement strand
GCCGTATCCTGCACCTTCGGCATGCGGGTCATGCCGCCGACAAGGATGACTTCATTGATCTTGCTTGCGGGAATTCCGCTGTCCTTGATGCAGTTTTCGCAAGGCGGACGGGAACGTTCCAGCAGGGGATCGACGAGCTTTTCCAGCTGGGAGCGAGTCAAGGTCATTTGCAGGTGAACCGGACCGCTGGCGTTCATGCTGATAAACGGCAGGTTGATTTCCGTGCTCATGCTGCTGGAAAGCTCGATCTTGGCCTTTTCGGCGGCCTCTTTCAAGCGCTGAAGCGCCTGAGGATCTTGACGAAGATCGACGCTGTTTTCCTTCTTGAACTCGTCGGCGATCCAGTCCATGACAATCTTGTCGAAGTCATCGCCGCCCAAATGGGTGTCGCCGTTGGTCGCCTTCACTTCGAAGACGCCGTCGCCGATTTCAAGAATGGAGATGTCGAACGTGCCGCCGCCGAGGTCGTAGACGGCAATCGTCTCGTCCTTGCCCTTCTTGTCCATTCCATAGGCAAGCGCCGCCGCGGTCGGTTCGTTGATGATGCGCTTGACGTCGAGTCCGGCGATGCGTCCGGCGTCCTTGGTGGCCTGGCGCTGGGCGTCGTTGAAGTAGGCCGGAACGGTAATGACCGCTTCGGTGATCTTCTCGCCGAGGAAGGCTTCCGCATCCTGCTTAAGCTTCTGCAGGATCATGGCGCTGATCTCCGGCGGCGTATAGGTCTTGCCGTTGATTTCGATGCAGGCGTCTCCATTGCTTCCGGCCACGACCTTGTACGGAACGCGGGAAAGCTCGTCCTGCACTTCATTGAACTTGCGGCCCATGAAGCGCTTGATGGAAAAGATGGTGTTCTTCGGATTGGTCACGGCTTGACGCTTCGCTGTCTGTCCGACGAGACGTTCGCCGCTCTTGGTGAACGCGACGATGCTCGGCGTGGTGTTCGCGCCTTCCGCGTTTGGAATGATCTTAAACGTGCTGCCGTCCATGACAGCCATGCAGCTGTTGGTCGTGCCAAGGTCGATGCCAAGAATTTTGCTCATAACTTGCGCCCTTTCTCATTGGGTTCCGTTTTTATCGTTTCAACAAAACGTTTTTTTAGTAGCAAGCCCCATGCCAACTTTTTCTTTCAAATTCGCATTTCCTTGAAACAAAAGATCTTTCCATGGAAAGCAGCCCGCGCGCTTCAATCCGCGATTGCGGGAACCCTGCGCCCTCTTGCGTCATTTTGTCACGTCTTCCCGCGCCATATGGCGCACTTGTCCCGTTTCGGAGCCCAAATGAGGCGCGCTTCGAAAGGACGGGCGTCATCGCGAAATTGCCCTCGGCGCGGGCTCTTCGTCTTCGCAAATCACGGCGCAATCCGACTTTTTCGCGTATGCGCGCGCCGCTTGTCTTAATGAATGCAAAAATGCAAAGGACAAATGCACGGAATCTTCTGACTTCATATCTTTATGAGCAGTCGTTTCAATCGCATGATCTTTCTTGCGCATGCGCACGCTCGCTGACTTGAAAACGTGACGGAGCGGCGCTACTGTACATCTCTGTACGCCGCAATTCCATCGCCCAATCAATCGAAAAACCGGCGTTCCGGAGGCTTTCATGAACATTCGATTCCCATTCCTTTTCGCTCTCTGCGCCGTCTCTCTTCTTTCTGCCGCCTGCGCCTCGGAAGAAGGCTATTTCCGGCGCGACTACAACATGGACGGAACTGCATCCGAACGTTGGACCGCGCCCCCGCCGGCAAAGCCGGATGAGGTGAGAGAAAGCAATCTCTCGCGCTATTTCCGCATTTATCCGCAGCGAACGCGCGAATATATCGCGCCGCGCCTCGGCTATTTCTATTTCCGAAAAGGGCGCGATGCGGGATACGGGACCGGCACGGCTGACGTGCTGGATCAGGTCGCCTTCTTTGCGTTGCAGCTCCCTGCCGCGCGTCAAAAGGAGCTTGCGCCGCGCATCCACGAGCTGTTCTCGCAGGATGACTGCAGGGGCGCCGACGAGCTGCTGCAATCGCTTATGAGGGAGCTCCGCGTCGAAGAGGATGTGACATGCTTCCCGGAAGACTCCCGGCAAATCCGCGAACGCGTTCAATACCGCTGGTCCCAGTCCGGCGAAAAAATTCCCTTCGGCCTTCGCCGGGAACTGCATGACAACGGCATGATCCGCCATGAGGAGTATGCGCTCCCCAAGAAGCAGGATTCCGCCTCGTCCGAACCCGGGCTTCCGAGTCGCGAATACAGACGCGACGGTTCGCTTGTTTCGGTCGACGATATCGCAATCAAGATGAAATGACGACATGAGACGTCCGAACGCGCCTGATTCGAGCAGCGCGTCTTCCGCGTCCCGAAATATGAAAAACAGGAGAAACTCCATGCTTCCCAAGTCAAGTTTAAAATTTTTGGAAACCCTGCTCCGCACCGGCGGTCCGTCGGGCTTCGAATTCGAGCAGGCGCGCGTCTTTCGTGAATATCTCAAACCGTTCGCCGCCTCCGTGGAGACGGACGTCCTCGGCAACACCATCGCCCGTCTGAATCCGAACGCGAAATTTCAGTTCATGCTGGCCGGTCACTACGACGAAATCGGATTCCAGATCGTCAACTTCACCAAGGAAGGACTGCTCTCGTTCCGCTCAGTCGGCGGCATCGATCCTCTGACTCTCCCGAGCACGGACGTCGAGATTCTGACGAAAAACGGACGCCTCCCCGGCGTGATCGGGCGCAAGCCGATTCATCTGCAGACGCCGGACGAGCGCAAGGCGGTCCCCAAGATTGAAGACCTGTGGATCGACATCGGCACGCAAACGCCGGAAGACGCGAAAAAGCTGGTCGAAGTCGGCGATCCGGTCGTCTTCCGCGCCAATTTCGAAATGCTTGGCAAGACCATGATCCACAGCAAGGGTCTCGACGACAAGATCGGAGCATTCGTCATCGCGGAAGCCTTCCGCGTTCTCTCTTCCAAGAAAATCAAGGTCGGCGTCGCTTGCGTCGGCACGGTGCAGGAGGAGCTTGGCCTGCGCGGCGCGACTACCGGCGCATTCGGAGTCAATCCGAACGCGGCGATCGCCGTCGATGTCGGCTTCGCCACCGACGTGCCCGGCATAAGCAAGGATCAGTACGGCGATGTCGTCATGGGAAAGGGCGCCACGCTTCAGCGCAACGCGGACAACAATCCCGCCCTGCTTGCGCGCATCATTCGGCTCGCGGAAAAGAAAGACATCCCATATCAGATGGAAATCGGTCACCGCGCAACCGGCGGCACGGACACTGCCGCCATCCAGATGACGCGCGCGGGCGTCGCCACGGCGCTCATCAGCATCCCGAACCGCTACATGCACACTCCGGCCGAGATCTGCGACCTGCGCGACGTGGAATCCGCAATCGATATGATCACGGAAACCGTCGCCAGCCTGAACGGGCGTGAAACCTTCATTCCCGGCGTAGACTGAGGCGCGGCGAAACATGGGGGCGTTCTACCTCATTTCAGGCAATGAGGAATTCTCCGTCAAGGAACGCGCGAATGAACTCGTGCGCGCTCTTTGCGGAGATCCTCCGGAGGACAATCCCGCCCTGGAAGTCATCCGCGGCGACGGCGAGGGCGACAAGGCGCCGCAGATTCTGGATCGCGTGCTGGAATCGCTTGCTGCGCCTCCGTTCCTTTCTTCTGAGAAGGTCGTCTGGCTGAAGCGCTTCATGCTCTTCGACGATGCTTTCGCCGAAGCGACCACCAAGAAGAAGCCCTCCCGCATCGATCAGCTCGCGGCCTTTCTGCAGAGCGGAATGCCGCCTGATCTGACGCTTGTCATCGACGGTCCCGGCCTCGATCGCCGCAAATCCTTCTACAAGATCGCCGCAGCCGCCTGCGAAGCCTCCGGCGGCAAGCTCATGTGGTATGACAAGGCCGATCCCAAAGCGCGCGGCTTTGCCAAGATGCAAATTCGGCGCATTCAGTCGCTCGCCTCGGAACGCGGCAAGCGCATGGATGACGCGGCTGCATCCTTCCTCGCCGAGACCATCGGCACGGACGAAGCGCGCCTGAGCTCCGAAATCGATAAGCTGATCGCCTATGCCGGCAATGCATCCTGCGTGACGCTTGCCGACTGCCGCGACATCGCCAGCCGCGCTACGGAAACGCTCGCCTGGGAGTACGCCTCCGCCCTTGTCGAGAGGAATGTCCGCAAGGCCCTGGAACTGATTCCGCACATCATGGAAAGTCTGGAGCAGTCGAAAGGCGGAAGCCGACCGGAAATCGCGATCGTCTACGCCGCCGCGAACGAATTCAAGCGCATCGCTTCCGTCAAGTGCGATGCGGAGCGCATCGGCATTCCCCCGCATGCCTCCGCGGACTATTTCTACGGCATTGCGGAACGCAACAAGCAGTCGGACGCCCCGTCAAAATCCCCCTTGTTCTCCATGCATCCCTATCGCGCATTCAAGACATGGGAAAGCGCTTCCCGTTTCTCGCCCGTCGAACTCGCGCGCGCCTTCCGCGCGCTGACCGCAGTCAATCGGGCGATCGTAAGTTCCGGCGCCGATGCGCGCATCGCACTGGAACTCCTTGCCGTCAAGATCGCCGGAGGCGCGCAATGAACGCTCCTTTGTTCGCGCTCGACATCGGCAACGTCAGCGTCGTTCTTCGTTTCCAAGAGTGCCTGCGCGCGTTCTCCATGACGATGGACTCGATTCCTCCGGAATTTTTTGCGCTTGCGCGAGACGTCGAAACCGGACGCGCATCCTCCGAAGTCTTTCTTGACCGCATGGAAGCCATGCTCGGCGGCGCAATGTCGCGCAAGGCGATCATCGACGCATGGAACGTCATGATCGGCCCGACCGTTCCCGGCATGACGGACGCCGTGCGCGAACTCGTGCGGCGCGGCGCCTCCTTCCGCTTTCTTTCGAACACCTCCGAACTGCATCTTGAGCAGGTCTTCCGCGTCTGCGGATTCGCGCACCTTGTTGCCGGCGGGACCTACAGCCATATCGCTCGGCGGGCTAAGCCGAATCGAGAAATCTACGAGGAATTCGAACGCGCCTGGGGGCGTCCTCTCGCCTTCTTCGACGACATGCCGGAAAATGTCGCCGGCGCCCGTGCATGCGGCTGGAATGCAATCCGCTTCGAATCAGCGGAACAGTTCTTCCGCGATGCGGAGGCTGTTCTTCCTTAAATACATAATAAATAGCGACTTATGGCGAACGGGTCCATGCCCGTCCATTTCCGCGATCAGCGCCCGATCGGCGATGCGATCAGTTTCTCCAGCAAAGCCTTGTCCAGACCGCGACGCGACGCATAGTCCGCCAACGCTTCTTCGGAAAGACGGCCTACCGTTCCCGGACGCGCCTCAGGCCGCCCGAAGCAGACGCAGCAGACGGACGACTCTGGGATCATCATGCACGATTCCGTAAGTCCGGTTCCCAGGCGGCGTTCCGTCTCCAGAAGCGGAAGAATCTCCCGCTTGACGGAGTGATCCGGCATGCTGGGATAGCCCGGTCCGCATCGGAATCCGACATAGCGGCCGGCAATGCAGGCCGCCGGATCGCATGTCTCGTCGGAATACCCCCAAAGGCCGGCGCGCATTTCGAAATGCGCCTTTTCAGCCAACGCCTCCGCAATCAGATTGCAGGTCGTTCCGAGCAGAATCCGGGAATAGGAATCGTCGTTTCGTTCGAACTCCCGCGCAAGCTCCTCCGTTCCCAGACCCGCCGTCAAAGCGATGAATCCGAGCCAATCCGCAGTTCCTTGCGCCGCAAGAAAATCCGCCGCGCAGTAGCAGGGCTTGTCTTGCGGCGGAGGCGCGACGGCGCGAAGCATCGGCAGACGCAGTCCGTCCGGAAGAACCGCATCATCTCCGTCCGCGTGCGCAGGCAAGACGCGCATGACCGCCTTCGGACGATAGTCCTTTCTTCTGAACAGATTGCAAATCATATTCCCTGCATCTTCACGCAAGCGCGTTCGAACATCGTTCGAGCAATCGCTCCCTGCGGCGATTCGCCACATCAGGAAAAGATCGTTCCAATGAATCCACGGCAGAATCTCCTCCGCATCTTCGATCCGAATCTCGTGAATCCCGCAATCCTTCGGCGCGGGAAACGGCGCATAGGGCGTCTTCGGCCGGAAGCGGCGCGCGCGCGCATCGGCAAGACTCAGGAAGGAAGAGCGAGCATTCTCAACGGTGCGGCAAAGCGCCTCGTATTCGGCATTGAGCTCCTGTACGAATCCCGGACGCGTCTTCGGATTGAGCAGCGCAGTCAGAACCGGCACGTCGCACGACGCATCCGGGACGCGCACGACCGGCCCGTCGTAGCAGGGCTGAAGCTTCGTGGCGGTATGCAGCGCGCTCGTCGCCGCTCCGCCGATCAGAAGAGGAATCGTCCATCCCCGCGCCTGCATTTCCTCGGCGACGCGACGCATCTCCGCAAGCGACGGCGTGATGAGACCGCTCAACGCTACGGCGTCCGCATGTTCGCGTTCGACGGCTTCCATGATCGTCTCGCAGGGCGTCATCACGCCAAGGTCGACAACGCGGAATCCGTTGCAACGCAATACGACTGCGGCGATATTCTTCCCGATGTCATGCACGTCCCCCTTGACCGTCGCAATGACGATCGTTCCATTTGTCGCACGCTCCTGCGAACCGTCTTCCGTGGGCGGAATCAGAATGTCCACCGCCTTTTTCATGACGCGCGCCGTGCGCACGACTTGAGGAAGAAACATCTTCCCTTCGCCGAACCGGACGCCGACTTCCTTCATCGCGTCCATGAGCGGGCCCTCGATGACTGCGACGCCCGATCCATATCGTTCCAAAGCCTCCGCCATATCCGCGGAAAGATGACGGTCGTCCCCATGTATCAGGGAATGCGCGATGCGCCGCTCCAGCGGCTCCGAGCGCCATGCGGGAATTTCGTTCGCGTCGACCGGCGTCGCCTTCAGCCCCGTTCCGACGGCAAGAAGCTCTTCCGCCGCGCCAGAACAGGAATTCAAAATCACCGCCTCCGCCGCCGCTCGCAGCTTGGGATCAAGATCGTCGTACAGCGCGAGCTGCGCAGGATTGACGATTCCCATGTCGAGCCCCGCGCGAACCGCATGATACAGAAACACGCTGTGCAACGCGCCGCGGATCGCATCGTTTCCGCGAAAAGAAAAGGAGACGTTGCTGATTCCGCCTGAAAAATGGCAGCGCGGGAGCTCCCGTTTCAGAATGCGCACCGCCTCGATGAAATCCGCCGCGTAGGAATCATGTTCCGGAATTCCGGTAGCGACGGCAAACACGTTGACGTCGAAGATGATGTCGTCGGGAGAAAAGCCCGCTTGCTTCGTCAGAAGATCGTACATCCGACGGCAGACGGCGACTCGGCGTTCCACCGTATCGGCCTGCCCTTCCTCATCGAACGCCATGCAAAGAACCGCGGCGCCGAGGATCTTCGCTTCGCGCGCGTGCTTCAGAAACGTTTCCTCTCCTTCCTTCAGGCTGATGGAGTTCACAATGCTTTTGCCCTGCGCGCACTTGAGCCCGGCGATCATCACATCCCAATTGGAGGAATCGATCATCAGCGGCGCGCGGGCGATTTCCGGCTCGCCTGCAAGATTCAACAGGAATTCGCGCATGCACGCCTGCGCATCGAGCATCGGATCATCCATATTGACATCCACGATGCATGCGCCGTTCTCCACCTGCCCGCGGGCGATGCGAAGCCCGTCCGCAATGTTTCCCGCCTTGATCAGATTCAAGAACTTGCGCGAACCGGCGACGTTCGTTCGCTCCCCGACATTGAAGAAGGGAATCTCTTCGCTTCCGACCAGAGAGTCCAGACCCGCCAGACGCAGGGCGGCACGCGGCGTCGCCGGCTTGCGCGGCGCGATTCCGTCAACGGCCTTGGAAATCGCCCGAATGTGATCCGGCGACGTTCCGCAGCATCCGCCGACAATGTTGATCAGACCGGATGTCGCGAAGTCGCGAATCAGGCCCGCCATGGTCTCCGGATCCTGCAGATAGCATCCCGATTCGTCCGGAAGTCCCGCGTTCGGATGCGCGCTGACAAAGACCGGGCACTGTGCGGCGAGATCGGCAAGATGCGGACGCATCTCCGCCGCGCCGAGCGCGCAGTTGAAGCCGACGCTCAGCAGGTCCGGCGCATGCAGGACGGAAATCAGAAACGCCTCTGCGCTCTGCCCGGCGAGAAGCCGTCCGCTCGCGTCGCTCAGCGTTCCGGAAATCATCACGGGAACGCTCCGTCCGCGCGCCTCGAACTCCCGATGCAGGGCCGCAATCGCCGCCTTCGCGTTCAACGTGTCGAAAATCGTCTCCAAGAGAATCAGATCGACTCCGCCATCCAGCAGTCCCGCGACCGTTTCACGGTACGCGGTCTCCATCTCGTCGAACGTCACGTCGCGAAAGCCGGGATCCTCCGCCTTGGGAGACATGGAAAGCGTCTTGCCCGTAGGGCCGATCGAGCCGGCGACGTAGCGGCGGCGTTCCGGCGTTGAAAAGCTGTCCGCCTCGCGGCGCGCGATCTCCGCCGCAGCGCGTGCAAGCTCCCGCGCCATTCCGTCCAGACCGTACTCCTTTTGAGAAAAGGAGATCGCGTTGAAGGAGTTCGTTTCCACGATATCCGCGCCGGCTTTCAGATAGGCGCGATGAACCGTTGCCACGGCGTCCGGCCTCGTCAGATTCAACGCCTCGTTGTTTCCTTTGAGCGGAATCGCATGCCGCGCGAAGCGCTCTCCGCGGAAATCCGCTTCCTCCAGATTCATACGCTGGAGCATCGTACCCATCGCGCCGTCTAAAATCAGTATGCGCCGCGCCAGTTCATCGCGGATCGTTCCGCTGCAGGATGCGGTTTCGTCTGTCTGCATCGCTATCGCCTCCATCGCCATGCGTTCGTTCGCGCGCGCCGCGCGGATAAGGAAAGGCGTAACTTATCACAAGCCCTTCGTTTTTTCAAGCTCGCGACGAAAAGAAGGACGCTTGCGCGTCCAAATCGTCAACGCGGTCAAAGCCGCGTTCACGCCTTTCCCTTTTCATATCCTGATGCTTCGTCGCTCGATTCCTGCACGGAAACCGGACGTTGAAACGCAACAAGCACGCCCACAGGAAACCAGGGCGATGTCGCATCGCCGGATTGAGCGCAGGCCGGAAGTTCAGACGCCAAGGAAAAAATTCGCATGCGACCGCTTGCGCGGTTCTTCCATACGACAAGTTCGCGCGGAGGAGCGGCGCCGCGCCTCGGCATCGGCGCAAGAAATGCAATGTCGTCGTTTCGCATTCCGAACTCTTTTGGAATCCGTTCGACGCAGGATGGCGGAAGTCTCATGGCGATCACAGATCTTCCGGGAAACGCCGCCTCCTCCGATCGACAGCCATGCGCCGGCTTCGCCTCGTAATAAGGAATCAAGGCTGTTCCATCCAACGCCTCGCACAAGTTGCCGACGGACTGAATACGAATGCTTCGCGCCTTCGAGCTTCGCGTCAGCATGCCCTTCTTTTGCAAGGCGACGACGTGAGTAAAGGCGGAAGACGTGGTGACGCCGAAGCGCCGAGCGATCTCGCCCACGGTCGGAGGCATGGCCTCTTCGGCAATGAAGGCGCGAATGAAGTTCAGCACGGCAAGCTGGCGCTGCGTCAAGTCTCTCATGGATGAATTTCTCCTCATTGAAGACATTTTAACAAATTGAAATATTTTTCAATATTTAAACAATTCCACCGAAATGCGCATTTGTCAAGCGATTTTCGGAAAATCCGCGAATCTTTTGATGGAACGAATGTTCGCCGAACGCTCTTCAAGCGCGAATGAATGTTCGCTCGCTTGGATTTTTGAAAGATGATCGACATGTCACGCCGCGCCTTGATCCGCGCCGCCCGGAACGGGAAAGACGCATCTCCTCAACCCGCGCCCGGAAAGGATTTCCCCGGCAAGGCGATTCCATGCGGCCTCATGCGAATCGGAAATTGCAGGAAAGATTGTCGGTTCTCCGAGTTCGCGCGATGACGCGCTGCGAATCGCCTGTTGAAGGGCGTGGAGACGAAATTCCCAGGAATCGGTGAAAACGGAGCAGAAACGGAACAATGCCTCGTTTCACATCCTCCTCAAATCAACGGAATCTTCCTGGAATTCGCAATAATTTTCGAAGTTTTTTCAAGCGGAAGCGATGTCGAACAAAAAGGGCTCTTTCTGAGGCGGCCGGCTTGACAAACGCCATGCGCAGCTGTATAATGGCGACTGCGTTTGAAACGAAGCCCGGCAAGTTCGAATCCGCATTCCGCCGGCGACGGCGTGAAACGACGATCCGAAACACGGGCAGTGGAAACGGACGGATGAATCGCCGATTCGAACGCGTTGCGCGAAACGGTCGAAAGAGCTCCGACCGCGAATGTCGCATCGCATGGAACGGAAAACGATGAAACGATGAAAGGGAATCCGGAATATGATCCGAATCCATCTTGACAACGAGGATCTCGCGAGACTTTTTCGTGCGTATTTTCATGACAAGGCGGAGTTTTCCTCCTCCGGACTCCGCATCGCGCTCGGCGGACGCGAACTCGCTCTCTCCGGCGCGGAACTGAATCTGAAGACGAAGTTCGAATGCGCGGGCTTGCGCGGCAGGCTCTTCTGCGACGCAGCAACGGACGGCGCGGACATCAAAGCGGAACTCGAATGATGCGCATTGAAGCGAATTCGTCCGATCTTGGACGCATTGCCGCAGGCCTGCCCGAAGTGCGGAACGTTCTGCGCAACGTCCGCATCGAAGGCGACGCGCTCCGCTTCGACATCAAGCGGCCCGGCCTGCTCAATCCGAATCTGCGAATCCAGCTTGAAATTCGACCGGATGGAAAGGGCGCGCTGCGAATCGTCTTCCGCAACATCGGATTCGCCAGCAAGCCGCTCGCTCTTTTCGGAAACCGAATCCTCTCCTCGATTCTGAAGGATCCGGCCGCGGTGGCTGCGGCGGGATCCGGCGGACTGCTCCGGCGCGACTCGAATCGAGGCGTCCTGCTCAACGCTCGCGCTCTTTGCCGGGAACGCCTGCGCCTTCCGTTCGTGCTCGACGTCAAACGCGCGGAAATTCGAAAAGGGGCGGTCTCCCTGGAGCTTTCCGTCCGCTTGCCGGAAGAGACGGCGGACGCCGCGACGCCGCGACTTCTTGCGGAGGACGCGACCGGAGTCTGACTTCCGCTTGGGCGTCTCGTTTCCGGATTCTGCAGGAATGCGCGGCATGCTCGCCGATCTCCTTGTTCGCATGGAAATCCGGGAAGGAAGCGACGAAAGCCCGTTGCATCTTCGCCCCCATGAAATGCGCTTTCCCCCGAAAAAGCGCAGCGGCGGCGCGTCAGAAATTCAATCCCGACCGATGCGAAAAGCCAGTCTCCTTCCGCAGTTTTCGCCGGATGCGGCGCAAGTGCGAACGATGCATCGGCGGATTCCGAAATGGAAGAGGCGAAGCGTCTCGGCGTCCGCTTCAGCAAGGACGGACGCGTCCTGGTCGAATATCCGAAGAACATCGATCTCAAAATCTTCCGCATACCGGACGGAGTGACGGTCATCGGCGCGAAGGCGTTCCAGGAATGCCAAAGACTGGAATCGGTCGAACTGCCTGCGAGCGTCCGCGAAATCCATCCGTTCGCATTCTACTTGTGTCAGAATCTGCGAAAGGTCGGTCTCAATTCCGGACTTGAACGAATCGGACGCTACGCCTTCGCCCGCTGCAAGAAGCTGGAAAATCCCAAGCTGCCTTCGTCGCTTCGCACCCTCGAAGCAGGCGCGTTCGCCAATTGCACGTCTCTGACCGAGGTTCGCATTCCTTCCGGCATCCGAAAAATCGAAGAGAAAACGTTCCTCTGGTGTTCCTCGCTTCATACGGTGCGGCTCCCCAACGGATGCCGGGAAATCGGCGATCAGGCGTTCATGAACTGCAAGCGGCTTCGCAATGTCGTCGTTGCTGGAGGAATTTCGTCTTTGAAAGCGCTCCGCCGCTACCTCCGCGTCGGCTCGCTCGCATTTTCGCAAACCCCGCTCGACGATTCGCGCCTCGGCTTCCGTTGAGAGGCATTTCCTTCGAATCCGATCGTGAAACGCATCGACGGAGGGAAACGCGCAATCCGCGACTATGCGTTTCTGAACTGCCGGCGTCTTCGTCGTCTTTCGCCATGGATTCCGTCCCCGGATCGGAGGAAGCTGCGAACGATTGAACTCCCGAACGGGAAACGCGTCGAACGAATCGGAAGGAAGACCTGCCGGATCATGGAGCGTCCGGGCGAGGATGCATTCGGCAACACGCCGCTGGAAGGAATCGTCCTGAAAAGGAAATGACGCCTGCTTCCATATTCTGCGCAACGAAAATCTTTGGCGGCGCGCGCGATACGGCGGCATGCCGCCGCACGCCCTTCCATTTTGCAAGCGATTCGCACGGATCGAATTCTGAAAATTCCGGAAGGACGAGATGGGATTCGCGGATTCGAAGCCGCGTCCCCGCGCCGTTTCAATGAACCCGCTTGAACTTCGATCCGTTCGACGCCGTCCTCGCCTTGTCCGCAAAGACGCGCGGCGTCAGCGCCGATAGGCGTATTCCGTCTCGGTCCACTCGTAAAGGGCGCGCTGAAGAGGCGTTTCCGGCTCCTTGAGCAAATCCCAGAAAACGACAGGGCGATCCGGACGGCGCAGATACATGCGCGCCGTGCTGCGGGACAAGGCGCAGTCGCGCTTGGTCATGATGTTGGAGCCGAGGAAGGCGTCTGGCGATTCGAAGCCGAGCATGGCAAGCAGCGTGACGGGGAGATCAAGCTGGGAACACCATCGATCGGTCGGAAGGACATGCTTGAGATCGCCGGTCTTGGAAAGGAAGATCAGCACAATGCGGTCCGGATCGAAGACGTCCCGTTTCGTATAGTTCTCTCCATGGGTGGCGGAATGGTCCGCTGTAATGATGATGAGCGTGTCGTCATCATAGAGTCCGTTGCGATCCAATCGCTCGACGAATCGTTCCAGATTGCGGTCCAATCCGGCGAGGGCATTCAGGAAAGGACTTTTCGTCAGCGCCCGAAGATCCGGATCGGAACAGGCGTAGGGCGGATGCGTGTCCATCGTGCTTATAAAGTAGAAGCCCGGACGATCCGCAGTTTCCCGAATGACAGTAAAAGCGGCGTTGAAAAGGCTTTCGTCGTCGAGCCCCCATTCCGTCAAACCCGGATTCGGGAAGCGCGCCGTGATGTCCTCGCGCAGGAACAGGGCGTCCGGAGCGAACAGAGAGGAAAAGACGATGCCCTGATTCATGAAGGTGCGGCGCACGCCGTTGAAGAATGCGCCGTAATAGCCGTGCTTGCGGAGTTCGGTGAAAAGGGAAGGATGATGCTTCGGGGACTGCAAGACGTCGCGCGGATAATCGAATCGGGAAAGAAGCAATGCGCAAAGGCCCCATGCGGTTGGCTGGGATCCGGTGAAGAAGTTGGTGAAGAACGCGTGCTTTTCTCTGCATTCGTCAAGGAAGGGCGTCACGGACTTCCCGGTTTCGGGATTCTTGAGACCGACATAGGCCAGATCCAGCGATTCGACGGCAATGAGAATGATTCTCTTGTATTGCCGGATCTTGCGCGGCGCGTGATCGCGCGGAAGAAGGCCTTCGTTGACCAGAAGGCGGCGCGACTCTTTGGAAAGACAGCGCTGCCCGTACGTCATGAGTTTGCGGCTCGACAGGGCAGCGCCGAAACAGTCGGCCACATAGGCGATCGCCGGCTTTGTCAGGAGCAGATCGGACTCCGCGCGGCCCGGCCGTTCAATGATCGGAGAAAGACAGTAGAGAGATGAGGCGATGGAACACAGGAGAATGCAGCATGCTCCGACACGGAACAGATCCGCATTCAACGGATTGCGCACGATTTTAGCGGCCGGAACAGCCAAAGCGATCATGAGCGCCTGAACAACGAGAATCGCCATCGGATAGACAATGTAGTAATAATCGCCCAGCTCCAGGCGCATCGTGTCGTGGTCCGCATGAAGCAGAAGCAGACGCACGCTTTGGAAGGAAAACGGCTCCCGCATGTTATAGAAAAGAACAATGTTCGCCGCATCGACGATCAGAACGACGAAAGCTGAAAGCACGGCCAGCACGGCCAGAAGCCGGGACTGGCGAAAGCTCGCAAACAGCAGCAGGGAAAGCGGAAGCAGCAGATCGGCAATGCCGGACGCAACGACGCCGAACGAATGCGATTCCTCCGGCAGGACGCGCCAATAGCAGAACCGCGCCGTCAGCGTCAGCGCGGCGAAGCACAACGATGCGATTAAAAACTGGCGTTGCGTCATGACGAAAGGGTTCTTCTGCAAAAATTCAAAAAAAACGGACGGCGACGCGAACGCCTCCATTCTCCCTCCTTTTCAGCAGGAAACGGCGAATGAACGCTTCATGGATTCGAACGCGGCAAAGAGCGGAATCGTCGCATACTATAGCACGCGCAGCTCCTTCCGTCAATTGAATTCGGTTGAAATCGCGCGTTGGCATGCTATAGTAACGCCAAAGGACGGCATTCTGCAATATTCCGGGACGAACCATAATGCGCTTTTTCCCAAAACTTCTTCAGCTCGCCTGCGCAGGAACAGCGTTCACGATTGCCACGTCCTGCGCGGATCTCTACGTCACGAACACGAAGCGAAGCGCCATCGAGCAGATGCTTCTGAACTCCGCATTGCAACGCTCCATATTTCAATTGGATTTGAAGGAATTCGAAGGAAAGACGGCGTACATGGACTATTCCCTGCTGAAGCCGCAGACGGATGAAGAGCTCGTCAAGGCTCTCACGGAAATCCACCTCGCCGCCAATGACATCGTCGTCGCAAAGGACTCCAAGGACGCCGACATCGTCATTCAGCCGTCCTGCGGCGTTCTTGCGACGGACCAAAAAAAGATCCTGATCGGATCGCCGCAGCTGCCGGTCCCAATTCCGGAATTCGGCGTCAGCCTTGTCATTCCGGAAATTCCGCTCTTCATGCGCCATCTTCGCTCCGGACACGTCAGCATGAACTACAACATTCTGGACGCCAAGACGAAAAGGCCGATTCGCGCCGTCGTCGGTCTCGACTCCGCATGCGAACATATCAACTGGGCGATTCTGATGGTTCCCTATGTCTCCCACAACATGACTTTCCGCGATGCGAACCGCGTCGGTCGGGAAGCGTATCTATCCGATTGAACAACGACCATGCAAAGCGATCAAACCGTCTCCCTTCCCCCGCCGCACGGAGAACCGCCGCAAACCGCGGCATTCGGCCCGACGGAAACGCAAACAAAGATCGATCCGAAGAGCATCGGCGTCGATGACAGCGAATCGTTGCGCCTCACGCGCGAGCAGGACAACAAATACAAGTTCCGCAACAGCATCGGACGGGGCGGAACGAAAATCGTCCTGCGCGTGCACGACGCGGACACGGCGCGCGACGTCGCCATGGCGATTCTTCCGGACGCGGCCGGACGGCCGCATTCGCACGTCCTCCGCTTCCTGCGGGAGGCGCGCTTGACTGCGAATCTCGAACATCCGAACATCGTTCCGATCCACGACATCGGACTGGACGCGAACGGGACGCCGTACTTTACGATGAAGCTCATCCGCGGAGAAACCCTGCGGCAGGCTCTGCTCAAGCTCGAGAAAGGCGATCCGGCCTATGTCAAGCGCTACACGCGCGACCGCCTTTTGCGCATCTTCCTCAAAGTCTGCCAAGGCGTCGCCTTCGCCCATTCCAAGGGCGTCATCCATTTGGACCTGAAGCCTGAGAACATCCAAATCGGCGACTTCGACGAAGTCGTCATCATGGACTGGGGCATCGCGCGACTGCTTCCCGTGAAGAACGGAAGCCCGTCCGATGAGAACGACGACATGCGGCGCACGTTGAAGGACGACGGCGACGCCACTGCGGACGGGATCCGCAAGGGCACGCCCGGATTCATGGCGCCGGAGCAGGCGGCAGGCATGAACAGCGCGCTTGATTTCCGTACGGACATCTATTCCCTCGGAGCGATTCTCTATTACATCATCACGCTTCGCTCCCCAATCCGTCCAGGCGATGTGACTGTCATGCTGAACGACACCATTCAAGGGAATTTTCCTCCTCCTTCCGAAGCCGCGCCGGAACGAAACATTCCCGCCGCACTGGAGGCCGTGATTCTGAAGGCGATGAGCCTGCGCCAGAGCGGACGCTACGATTCGGTCAAAAGCCTGATCCGCGAACTGTATGCGTTCATCGGCGGCTACGCCACGGAAGCCGAAGGCGCCTCGGTCTTTCGCCGGATGGTTCTTTTCCTCCGGAGGCACAGCATCTTCGTTTCCCTTTTTGCGATCATCGCCTTCCTTGTCATCGCCTTCAGCTTCTATGGCATGCGGGAGAATGCGCGGAAGAGCGCCGCATGGATCCCGGTCTTCGAACGCTCCTTCCCTAAGGACGCCGCCGCGGCAGGCCCCCTTGCTCTGGAGGGACAGAGCTGGAAAGCCGACGAAGCGGGATTGCTCCTTCCCGGCGGCGAACGCATCTCGTTTTCCGTCGATCTGGAAGCCGGCATGCGCCTCGATCTTGTTTTCCAGTCCGACGGCGGCGACGCCGACCTGCGCATCGAGCTGCTCCCCGACGCGATGCAGCGGGGCGCAGGCGCGGCAAAAATCGAATTCGACGCGACGGCAGGAGAATTGCGCGTCATCTCCGAGGAAAAAGGAGAAGCCTGCGCAACGTCTTCAAAGAACGGGCGTCCCTTCAAGCTCTCCGTCATGAGCTTGGACGGGCTTCTCTCGGCATGGATCGACGACGGCGAACCGATCCGCATCGCCTGGCCTTCGCCTGTAAGAAAAAGCCCGCGCGACCTCGTTTCCATTCGCAACGCGGTTCCGGAATCTTCGATTCGCCTGCTCTCGATCGCGCTGGCGACGCGCCTGCTTCCGGAAAAGCCGACCCCGTTGCAGCCTATGGAGACGCTCCTTGCGCTTGGACATGCCGAATCCGCATTTTCACGCTGCCTCCAGTTCGCCGACGCCTATCCGTCTTCGGAATTCGCGGACGATGCGCTTTGCATGGCATACCGCATTGCGGCGGAACGCTTTTCCGGAGACATGAGCCGCAAGTCGCTTCTCGACGTCAAGCGCAAGATCGTACAGCGTCCCGGCTTCCGTCACGAGGAAGCCGTTCGCGAGATCGACGCCGTTCTGCTCTGGCGACAGGGCGAATGGGAGAGCTCGCTCGATCTTCTGGATTCCATCGTCTTCGTCCACCCGAAGACGGATCTCGCCCTCCGCATGATCGAAGCGCGCGGCGTCCATGCGCCCCAGAGCGTTTATGACAGACTCTTCCAACATCTCGCCGATGTTCCGAAGCTGCATTCGCTGAATCTCTCGGGGCTGAATCTGACTTCGCTCGAAGCCCTTCGCGGACTGCCTCTGACGCACCTTGATCTTTCCGGAAATCGCTCCTTGACGACGTTGAACGGACTGGAAAAGTCGCCGATCCGCGTCGTTCGTTTGGAAGGAACGGACGAACTTGCGGACGTTTCCGCGCTCAAAGGCCGCAAAGGCCTCGTCGTCAAGTTCGGCGAAACGCCCCACCCGCACAGGCGCGAAATCGAACGACAACTCCCGGACGCGCGCTTCCTCGATCGCTGACGCGCAAGACGGCTCAATATTCCCGGATTGCGCGCGCCAAAGCTTCCGCCAAGGCGGAAAGATCTTCCGGCTCATGGCTTGGCGAGAAGGAAATGCGTACGCCGCGATACGCCTCGTCCTTTCGGAATCCCATCGCCGTAAGAACGCGCGAAGGACGATCCGATTCCGCATCGCAGGCGCTTCCGGACGCGATGGAAATGCCGAAGCGCGCCAAGGAGCGAACCAAATGAGCGCCCTGACAGCGCCGCGCCCTAAGATGAAGAATCCACGGAGAAGAGGTCGATTCGGGAAGCGTCGGCTGCAGCTCGCCCGGCGAAACGCGTTCCAATTCGGCAAGAAGCGTCGCACGAAGATCGAAGCGAGGGATGGGCCGCGGGCGTTCCAGCAGCTCCGTCAGCAGGAGGCAGAAGGCGGGCGGCACGCGGCTGATCGCATGGCGTTCGCTACGCTGGGCTCGCGCCGCGGCGGCATGGCGCCGATGATGCACAAGCGCCGCGCCGGAAGGGGCGCCGATCTTCTGTCCCGAAATCGAAAGCATGTCCGGACGAACGGATTCGAATGGGAAATCGAGCTTCCCGATTCCCTGGACGGCGTCAAGAAACAGCGGAACGGACTGCAGAATCCCCCGCAAGGCGCGCACGTCCTGCATTGCGCCGGTTTCGCTTTGAACCCAATGAAATACTGCAAACGCAGGGGGCTCGGCGGCGCACGCCTCCCGCAAGGAATCCAAATCGATTCGTCCATCCGGGAGCAATGCGACGCGCCTTTTCTGGAATCGCTCGGGAAGCTCGTCCAGCGCCGCAAGCGCCGAGGCGTGCTCTCCCTCTGTGAAAAGGACGGTCCCGCCGCGCGGACAGGAGTCCGCCAGGAGACGGATCGCGCTTTGAACGGCGTCCGTCCCGGCGTGATGCCACTGAACGCGGAAATCCGGCGCGCGGCGGCCGCAGATGCGAACAAGCAGACGCGACTCGGCGTCGCGAAGCGCGGTCTTTGCGGTTTCGCCCATTGCGCCGGAGGATTCCTGATTTCCCGGGAATTCCATTGCAAGCTCCACAAAGCGCAGGAGCGTCTCTCGGGTCGGCGGAGACGCCGCCGCATGATCAAAAAAGCGATTCATCGTTCCATTTCCTCCAACGCTTCGATTCGCACGAGTTCCTCGTCGCAACGTTTCCAGTCCGGATTCTTCGGAGCCGCTTCCCGCACGCGCGCAAGTTCTCGCCGGATCTCCTCCGTCATCCGACCGCCGTTCGCTTGGAACATCGCCTGCGTTCGGAACAGCCGCAATGCAGGATTCTCCGGAGAAAGGCGCTCCGCCTCGTTCAACAGCGAAACCGCCGCATCCGCCCGCCCGATCGCAAGACAATAGCCTGCCGCCTTCGCCAACGGAAACGGGGCATGCGGCGCATCTCGTCGCGTCCGCTCCAGAAGCACGGCGACGCGATCCGGCGGCGGAGGCTGGAAGTCCGCCTCCAGAGAAAACGCCGGATCCAATGCGTAGAACAGATCGCTTTGCGCCTTTTCAGAACGGAACTCCTTATGGACAAGGACAATCGATACGAACGCGAACGCGCATCCGCCTGTCAGGATCGCCGCCTTGCTCCAAAGCGGCGCGGCGGGGAAGAGACGGACGGGCGCCGAATCGGACTCCTCCTGCGCCAAAAGAGCCAGAACGGCAAGCGTCGTCGCGCTTGCCGGCGTTTCGATTCCGATTTCCAGAAGAAGATCCAGCGAGAGCGTGAGAACGGCGAAGGATGCCGCGAACGCGCGGAAGCCCGCCGCATCGTTCCAGCGAAGACGCCGGGCGGCGCGCAAGGCGTTCCATACAGGAAAGAGCCAGACGGCGAACGCCGCGAGAAAGCCGACGACTCCGCACTGCGCGCCGAAAAACAGCAGGAAGTTGTGCGGAGAATGCGATCCTTCCGAATCCTCCCAAAGCCGCAGCCGGAAATAGTCGTGGAAGAAGTCGCCCCAACCGGAGCCAAACAGAGGTTCGCGCGTCATCATCCGGAACGCCGCCTGAAAGTAGTCGAGACGAACCAGCATTGACAGCGGGCCGCGCCCCGCTGTCACGGCAAGAACAAACAATCCGATGCAAAGGAGCAGTCCCGCAATGACGACGGTCCGCGTCCTTCGCGACGCCGGAATCGCCATGGCCGTCAAGGCGGAAGCGGCGATCAGCGCGAAGAACGCGCCGCGGCTTTCCGTCCGCACGAGCAGAAAGCCGATCGCGGCGAGACCGATGCATGTCAGGACGCGGCGCGAGAGCTTCGGCGGGGAGACGCGTTCATTCCCGAAGCGCCATAGCGCCGCAAGCGCCAGCGGAAGCATCGCCGCAAGCCAGCCGGCGAACGTGTTCGCCACATTGAAAAGCCCGAAGATGCGCCGCTCAAGCGCGCGGCTTCGCAACGTTCCCTGAATCGCCTCCGCGCGTCCGGGCTCGTTCAGATAAGCCTCCATGAGATCGAACTGATGCAGCCATTGATCAAAGCCGGAAAAGACGGCTAGAAAGACGGCGAACAGCAGAGCTCCGCGCAGAATCCGGCGAAAGCCGCTCCGCATGGCCGTCAGAATGCAGAGGGATGCGACGCAGCCCGTCAGAGGAAGAACATAGGCGATCGCCTGTACGGCGTATTCCTGACAGGAGGCGTTCCGCAATCCGAGGAGGGATGCCGCTGCAAGCGGGATCCACAGGAGCCCGTAAAGCAAAGGACGCGCCTCGAACGGCCCCCGATGCAGAAGGAACGCCGCCAGGGCAAGGACAAGCAGCGAAATCGCCGCCATCGAAAAGAAGACGGTCGGGAAAGGAGCCGTCAGCAACGACCAGAAGTCGGTGCGGAACGCGGGCGGCATTTCCGGAACGGAAATCATTTCCGTGAACTTCAACGGAAGCAAAGCGACCAGAATCGCCGCCCAGGATTCCGCAAGAATCCGCGGGAGCGAACGGAGCGCCGGCGGCGACTCTTCGGCTTCAGGCATGCGGATGCGCTTGGTCATAGATGCGCCTCAGTCGTTCCATGCTGACGTGCGTATAGATCTGCGTCGTGCTGAGATTCTCGTGTCCGAGCAAGGCCTGCACGCTCCGCAGGTCGGCGCCCGCATCCAAAAGATGCGTCGCGAAGGAATGCCGGAGCTTATGCGGCGTCATGTCCGGCGGAAGGCCGGCCTGATTCAGATACAGCTTGAAATTACGCTGAAACGAACGCGGCGTCAGGCGCCCGCCTTCTTGATTGAGGAAGATCGCCGTCTTCGGCCGTTCATCGCGGGAGACGCTTTTCCGCAGAGCGAAATAGGCGCGCAAGGCGCGGACGGCCGGCTTGCCGAGCGCGCACAACCGCTCTTTCTTCCCCTTCCCGCGAATCTTGACGACGCCGGAGAGAAAGTCGACGTCGCCGAAGTTCATTCCCATAGCCTCGCTGATGCGCAATCCGCCGGAATAGATGATCTCCAGCGCGGCGGCATCGCGCGCGGCGGAAAAGGCGGCGCTGAATTCATCCTTGACGACGCCGGATCGCAACCGTTCCTCCCAAACGGCCTTCGGGGCGTCCAGCAGGCGGGACACCTCCGGCACGGTCATGTACTTCGGAAGCGTCTTGCTTTTTCGAGGCGAGGTCAGCCCGCCGAACGGATCGGCGGAGACGACGTTCTCCCGCAGAAGAAAGCGATAGAACGTGCGCATGGCGGAAAGCTTGCGCACGATGGAAGTCCTCGCCAGTCCGTCCTGCGTCAGCGCGGATACGCAATCCCGCGCGTCGTAAAGCGTGACGCCCGCCCAGTCGATCGCCCCTTCGCAAGGATCCCGCTTAAGAATCCGGAGGGCGAACTGTCGGATGTCGAGCGCATAAGACGCGGTCGTATGCTCGGACGCGCCGCGTTCGCTCCGCAAATAACTGATGAATCGATTCAGGGACTCGTCCCGCACAGGCTCCATGTCGCTTTCCTTTCCGTCGGCGCCGAATCGCCGCAATGGGAGACTCTGCCGGAAAATATAGCGACTCGCGCGGAATATGCAAGCGCGCGCGGCTTGCTTTTCCGTGGAAACGCGCTATAGTTTCCGCAAAATCGGCGACGGGAAAGGACGGCGGACGATGATTTCGACGAAGGAACGACGGAGCTTGCTGGGCGCATTGTTTCATGCGATCAAGAAACGCGAAGACGAACTGTGCAATGCATTGAAACGCGATCTTGGGAAATGCCGCTTCGAGGCGATCGCCACGGAAACGAGCATCGTTCTGGCGGACGTCGACATGCTTCGCCGCAATCTGGAACGCTGGAGCCGTCCGCGCCGCGTCCGTTGCACCCTGCAGAATCAGCCGGCCTCCGGCATGATTCTCGCCGAACCCTACGGACGCGTTTTGATCTTTTCCGCATGGAACTACCCGTTTCAGCTGATGATGTCCCCTGCTGTCGGCGCTTTCGCGGCCGGAAACCGCGTCGTATTGAAGCCCTCGGAGCTTGCGCCTGCAACGGCGGAGGCGATCTCCCGACTCGTCTCCGACGTCTTTCCTTCGGAGCTTATGTCGGTCGTGACGGGCGGCGCAGAGACGGCGAAGCGGCTGCTGGAAGAGCAATGGGACTACATTTTCTATACCGGCGGGGCGGAAGTCGGGCGCAAGATCGCCGTCGCGGCTGCGGAGAATCTGACGCCCGTCACGCTTGAGCTCGGAGGGAAGTCTCCGTGCATCGTCGACCGGGATGCGAAGATCGACCTTTCCGCGAAGCGCATCGTCTGGGGCAAGTTCCTGAACGCCGGACAGACCTGCGTCGCGCCAGACTATCTGCTCGTGCACGCTTCCGTTCGCGACGCCCTGCTGGAACGCATCCGCCATCATGTCCGCGCCTTCTACGGCGAAAATCCGCAACTGTCTCCGGATTATCCGCGCATCGTCAACGAGCGACATTTCGACCGCCTCGTCGCTTTGGCGAACGGGCGCGCGCTGCAATGCGACCGCGCGGACCGCTTCATCGCCCCGACGGTGATCGCGGACGCAAAGGAGGACGAACCGCTGATGCGCGAGGAGATCTTCGGACCGCTGCTTCCTGTTCTGACGTTCGATGACCTCGAGCAGGCGGCATCCTTCGTGACGCGGCGTCCGAAGCCGCTTGCGCTCTATTATTACGGATTCCAGGGGCGCGACTTCGTTCTCTCCCGGACATCGAGCGGAAGCGTCGGAGTCAACGAATGCGTTACGCAGCTCGTGAACGCATCGATGCCGTTCGGCGGCGTCGGTCCGAGCGGAATGGGCGCTTATCATGGGAAATGGTCGTTCGAAACATTCACGCACAGGAAGCCTGTCATGTGCAAGGCGACGTGGATGGATCTGCCCGCGCGCTATCCGCCGAATCTGGACGCTCGCGTCGGACTCCTGAAGGCCATGACGAAATGACTGCGCTCCGCCTTGCCTGTTTCTGACGAAATCAAGTTGAAAAAGTGCGCCTAAGGATGTAGATTATAAGGTTGTCGATTTGAAAACCATATTAATACTGCCGAAGGAGCGCGGGCGCGTCATGAGCAATGCGGATTTTACGTTGTCGGAACTGATTGAACTTGCAAAGAACGGGCGCGAAGAGGATGTGAACCGGCTGATTGAACGGATCGACTCCGCCGATCTTCAGGATCTCCGGGCCGCCGCCGACAGCTTCGACGCCCTGTTTGAAATGTGGGAGGATCAGATCGCCGCCTCCGAAGAGAAGGCGAAGCTCTGCATCAAGCTGGCCGATCTTTCCGCGCTCGACACGCCGAACTTCCGATCCGCTCTTCAATGCGCCGTCCGCAAGCTCCTGCCCCCGTATCTGATGAGCGGGCAGGTCGTCAAGGCGGTCGGCGCACGCGACGCCAAGCAGAGCGTCCACGAAGTCGCCAGCCGCCTGAAAAAGCTCCAGCGTCTTCGCTCCACCGCAGTCATCTATCACCATGAAACGCACCAGTGCGGCAAGATCAGCAGCATTGACAAAGTGACCGGAACGATCGCCGTCATTCCCTTCCGCGGCGCCAGCGTCTCCAGTCTTCCTATCGCGAGCGCGGTGACGAACGCCTCCTTCTTCGACACGACGCCAGACCTTCTTGCGCTGCTTCATCCGCTGAAGGGAGCCATGAAGTCCTCCGCAGAATATCGCCGCGTGCTTAAGAAAAACGTGCTTTCCGAAGTTCCGGAATCCACGCTCCGAGAACTTGTCCTGCACCTGACCGTGCCCGGAATCTTCACTCCGGACGAGTTCCAAGCATGGTGGAGCGCATCTCCGGTCGTCGCCTCCGCGACGCCGGCGAAACGCACCTTTGCGGACTCCCGCAGCGTACTGGAGCTGTTTACTCTTTTGAAGCCCGCCATCGAAAAGGGCGAGTCGATCGCGCTGGACGCCGCCGCGGCTGAAAAACTCAAGAAGCTCTTCTCCCATCTGCGACCGGGAATGCAGCCGAAGGAGGCCGAAATGCTGGCGGAATCCATTTCCTGCCTCGCGAACGCCTCCGCGGATCCTGCGCTTCTCGCCGACATGTTCGCTCCACTGCGCGGACGCATGCCCTTCTGGCCGGCGGACGTCTCCGCTTCCTGCGACGTGCGGAATCTCGACCTGTGGGCGCGATTCCCTGTCAAGTTCCTCGCCGGATTCATCAAGGCCGCGCGCCTGCTCTATTCCGATCAGGAGATCGTGCTCTTGGGCCTGCGCCTTCCGATCCGTTGCATGAACGTTCTGTTCGAGGACAAGAAGCTCGTCCCGCTTGCGACGAACGACATCCTTGCGATGAAGTCTCTTTCGTCCGACGTGATCCTTTGGGTCTGGAAGAACCGCAAGGATCTGCCGAGCATGGTCACGACGTCGATCGACATGGAAGCCGTCGCCAGCGCGCTCAACCTTCAGAATCTGCCGAAGGAATGGGCCGCCGCTCAGCGCGAGCTCCGCAAGACGCTTCATGACAAGGCCGACTTCCAGAAGTTCCTCATTGAAAACGCCGATTGCGACATTCCTTCCATCATCAATTCCCTGCAGAAGTATCGCGAAGCGCAGCCCGGCGAACGTCAAAGCATCATGGTCAAGATGGCGCGCCACTCCGCAGATCTCAAAGCGTACATCGAAAGCGGAGAGGGGCGCAAGATCATGGGCGGAGCGGCGAAGACTCAGACGGAACAGCCGCCGATGACGTCCCTCGCCAGCCACAAGCGCCTTGCCGCGGAACTGCAGGATCTGATCGAAAACCAGATTCCGCAAAACGCCGCCGCCGTCGCCTACGCCCGCAGCTTCGGCGACTTGCGCGAAAATGCCGAATACGACGCCGCCAAGGAGCGCCGCCGCTATCTTCATCGTCGTCGCGCCGATCTCGAAAAGATCCTCGGCTACATTGAAAGCGTCGACTTCCGCAACACGAAAATCGAAGGACATGTCGTCCCAGGCTGTCATGTCACGCTTGAAAACGCCGCCGGCAAAAAGATGGAATACTACGTGCTCGGCGCGTGGGACGGCGATCCGGAACGCAATCGCATTTCCTATACGACGCGCGCCGGAGCCGCCCTGATGGATCGCAAAGTCGGCGACAGCGTCACGATTCCGGACGCCGGCGTCTGCACGATACGCGCCATCGACAAGCTCCCGGACGACATGCTTAAGGAACTCGCCGGAGAATGATCCGGCGATCCGGAGCGCCGCAACAACGCAACAGACGGACGGGACGGTCCGAGCCCCGGAGGAGGGACGAAGCCATGAACGAAAATGAAAGCAAGCCGACGAACTTCATTCACGAAATCATCGAAGCCGACCTCGCCGCCGGAAAGAACGACGGACGGGTTTCCACCCGCTTCCCCCCGGAGCCGAACGGATATCTGCACATCGGTCATGCGAAAAGCATCTGCCTGAACTACGGAACCGCTGTCAAGTTCCATGGCACGTTCAACCTGCGCATGGACGACACCAATCCGACCAAGGAGGACACGGAATACGTCGACTCCATTTTGGAGGATGTCCGCTGGCTCGGCGCCGATTGGGAGGATCGTTGCTATCAGGCGTCCGACTACTTCGACCAGATGTATGAATATGCGCTCGTCATGATTCGCAAGGGCCTGGCCTACGTCGACGACCTTGACGAAGCCGCGTTCAAGGAATATCGCGGCACCCTGACGGAACCCGGCAAGGAGCCGCCCGGACGCGCGCGTTCCATCGAGGAAAACCTTGACCTTTTCCAGCGCATGCGGAACGGCGAATTCCCCGACGGCGCCAAGGTGCTTCGTGCGCGCATCGACATGGCCAGTCCCAACATGCACATGCGCGATCCGGCCATTTACCGCATCCGCCATGCGGAACATCACAACACCGGAAGCAAATGGTGCATCTATCCCCTGTACGACTTCGCGCATCCTTTGGAAGACGCCATCGAGGGCATCACGCACTCCATCTGCACCTTGGAATTCGAGATTCATCGTCCGCTTTACGACTGGATCATTCAGGCGGCCGATACGCCGTGCAAGCCGCGCCAGATTGAATTCGCCCGCCTGAACCTGACCTATACGGTAATGAGCAAGCGAAAGCTTCTCACGCTCGTTCAGGAAGGACTCGTCGACGGCTGGGACGACCCGCGCATGCCGACGATCTGCGGACTCCGGCGGCGCGGCGTTCCTGCGCAGGCCGTCCGCGACTTCTGTGAAACGGTCGGCGTCACGAAGTTCAACAGTCTGACGGAAATCGAGCTTTTGGACTACTGCGTCCGCAACGAACTTAACAAGACTGCGCGCCGTTTCATGGGCGTCATGGATCCCTTGAAGCTCGTCATCGACAACTATCCCGATGGTCAAGTCGAGGAAATCGATGTCGTCAACAATCCCGAAGATCCCGCCGCCGGCACGCGCAAGGTTCCATTCTCCAAGGTTCTCTACGTCGAACGCGCCGATTTCATGGAACATCCTGTCAAGCAGTTCCATAGGCTCTCCGTCGGACGCGAGGTGCGTCTCCGCTGCGCCTATTTTATCACCGTCACATCCTTCGAAAAGGATGAAAACGGCGCCATTGCGACGCTCCATGCGACCTACGATCCCGCCACGGCCGGCGGAAACGCTCCGGACGGACGCAAGGTCAAGGGGACGATTCACTGGGTTTCCGCGCAGCACGCCGCAGAAGGCGAGGCGCGTCTGTACGACAAGCTTTTCACGATCGCGGACACCTCCGCGATTCCGGACGATGAGGACTGGCGAAACTATTTGAATCCTGATTCGAAGAAATCCGTCCGCTTCCTGATGGAGCCCGCCGCGGCCGCGCTTCCGCCCGCAACGCCGATTCAGTTCGAACGCGTCGGATACTTTTATTCCGATCCTAAGGACCACAAGCCTGGCGAACCGGTCTTCAACCGGACCGTCGCGCTGAAGGATTCCTGGGCGAAGATCGTCAAGAAGGCCTGATGCGCTCGAGTCGATGAAACCGTCGGAAGGCGGCGTCCGACGCCGGCGAATTCGCGATGAGCGCGTTTCCTGTCTGTCGCGACGGCGCATTTCGCGCGCATGCGCGCGGAACAGCTTCCGTTCGACAAAGATGCGTTCAAAAATAATTCCATATATTGAAAATTCCTGCATTCCGAAGTATAGTATGCGACGAATGAAGAACGGAAAAGACGCGCGCCTATGATTACAAGCATTCTACTGACCGGCGTCGGGGGACAGGGCATCCTGCTGAGCGCGGGAATCATCGCCTCCGCCGCGGAATTTGTCGGACATGACGTGAAGACCAATGAAATTCACGGCATGGCGCAGCGCGGGGGATCCGTCACGGCGCAAGTGCGCTTCGGCGAAAAAGTCTTTTCGCCGCTGGCTCTGGAGGGAACCGTCGACGTCCTCGCCGCCATGGAGCACGTGGAAGCGTTGCGCTGGGCTCACTTTCTGAAGCCGGACGGACTCGCGGCGGTCGCTCGCACGACGATCGTCCCTGTCACGGCGACGACAGGCGCCTGCCGCTATCCCGACGACGTGGAAGCGCGTCTCCGCGCCGTGTTCCGCAATCTGCGCTATGCGGATTGCGGGAAGCTCGCGCAGGAGGAAGGGAGCGCCAAGCTGGCGAACGTCGTGCTGACCGGAATTCTCTCCAACGCGTTGCCAGGCATTCCGGAAGAGGCATGGTGCGCGGCCATTGAACGCCGTGTGAAAAAAGAATTCGTGGATGCCGATCTGCGCGCATTCCGGAAAGGACGCAACTTGCCATGAAATTTCAATATCGTGACGAAGAAGCGGAGACAATGAGCCGGGAACGGCTCGAAATGCTGCAGAACGATCGGCTGAAGCGCATCGTGGCCTATGTCGCGGCGAACAGTCCGTGGCAGGCGAAACGATTCCGCGAATGCGGCGTAGATCCCTCGACCTTCCGCGGTCTTGCCGATCTTCACAAGCTGCCCTTTTGCGACAAGAACGACTTCCGCCTGCAATATCCGCTGGGCATGTCCTGCGTCGACAAAAGCAGAATCGCGGAAATGCACATGTCGAGCGGATCGACTGGAACGCCGGTCGTCATGCCATATACGGAAAACGATTTGAAGCAATGGGCGGAATGCATGGCGCGGTGCTACGTCATGGCCGGAACGCATCCGGGCGACGTCTGTCAGATCACGCCAGGATTCGGTCTGTTCAACGGCGGCTTCGGCTGCTATCACGGAGCCCGCGCGGCAGGACTGTTCGTCATCCCGAGCGGAGCCGGCAATACGCTCCGCCAAATCAAGCTTGCGCGGGATTTCAAGACGAAGGCGCTCGTCGCGGTCGTCTCCTATTCCATCCGTCTGATGGAGCTTTTGGACGAACAAGGACTGCCTGACTTGAAAATCGGCATCTTCGGAGCGGAATCCTTTTCGCCGGAAATGAAGAAGCGCATCCGCGACGGACTGGACATCGACGCGTTCGACATCTACGGCATGACGGAAACCGGCGGCATCGGCCTCGGCATGGACTGCCCGGCGCATGAAGGGATTCACGTCTGGGAAGACCAGTATGTCATTGAAGTCGTTGATCCGGAAACCGGAGACCCCGTTCCGGACGGAGAATACGGAGAAATCACGATCACGTCGCTGACTCGCGAAGCGCTTCCGGCGATCCGTTTCCGCACGCACGACCGCGGACGCATCCTCACGCGGGGAAAATGCGTCTGCGGCCGCACGCATCTGCGTCTGGACACGATCAGCGGGCGTCTGGACGACATGCTGATCGTCAGCGGCGTCAATTTCTTCCCGTCGCAAGTGGAACGGAGTCTTCTCAAGATTCCGGGCGTGCATCCGAACTATCAAATCATCATCCGCGACCGTCACGGAGTAAAAAGCGTACGCGTCAACGTCGAGGCGGAGGACGGCGTCACCGGATTCATGGTGGAGAAGCAGTTGAAGGAAGATCTCGGCTTCGCTCCGGAAGGCGACGTCTACAAGCCCGGCTCGCTTCCGCGAACGGAAGGAAAAGCAAAACGCATCTTTTATGAAACCGAGGGGTAAGGAGACCGAATCATGAGCATTGTTTCCGAAGAAATCAAGGGATACATGGAGAACTCCTCCTGGATCCGGAAAATGTTCGAGGCCGGAATCGAGCTGAAGAAGAAATATGGGGAATCCAATGTTTACGACTTCAGTCTCGGCAATCCGGATCTGCCGCCTCCGCCGGAAGTGAAGGCCGCGCTGCACGAAATCGCCGATGAATGCGCCGCGCCCTTCTCGCTCGGCTATATGCCGAACGCCGGCTTCGCCGAAACGCGCAACGCCATCGCCGCCAAGGTCACCGAAGAACAAGGCATCGTCGTTTCCGGCTCCCGCGTGGTCGTCACCGTCGGCGCTGCCGGCGGCATCAACGCCGTCTTCCGCGCGATTCTCCAGCCCGGCGACGAAGTGCTTGTCCCGGCTCCCTACTTCGTCGAATACGGATTCTATGCAGCCAACTACGGAGCAAAGCTCAAAGCGATTCCGTCTCATCCGGACGACTTTTCGCTCGATATCGAAGCGTTCGGGCAGGCGTTGAGCGAAAAGACGCGCGCCGTCATCGTCAATTCGCCGAACAATCCTACCGGTCGCATCTATTCGAAAGTGGAACTCGTCAGTCTCGCCGCCATGCTGGAGAAGCAGAGCTCGAAGAACGGGCGTCCCATTCTGCTCATCGCCGATGAGCCGTACCGTTTCCTCAATTTCTCCGGTGCGGAGATCCCGTCCGTTCTTCCGATCTACGATCATTCCGTGATCATCGGTTCCTTCTCAAAGAACCTCTGCCTCGCGGGCGAACGCGTCGGCTATGTCTCTGTCGGTCCGGCCTTCCCGGACGCTGAGGAATTCATCGCCGCGGTCGTCATGACCAATCGCATTCTCGGATTCGTCAATGCGCCGACGCTGGGACAGCGCATTCTGACTCGTTGCATTCATGCTCAGGTCGACCCGGAAATCTATCGCGCGCGTCGCGACAAGATGGCGCGCGTGCTTAAGGATGCCGGAATCTCCTTCCATCTTCCGGAAGGCGCGTTCTACTTCTTCCCGAAGTCCCCGATTCCCAATGACGTCGAATTCGTAAGGCTGCTTCTGAACGAGCGCGTGCTCGCCGTTCCCGGACGCGGTTTCGGCATGCCCGGATACGTCCGGATCGCCTTCTGCGTGGATGACAAGACCATCATCAATTCCGCCGCCTCCTTCCAGCGCGCCGTGCAGGCCGCCAAAGGCGCATGAGCAGGAAAGGCCGCTCCGTCATGGCACATCAAGAGCTTCTGACTGGAAACGAAGCGATCGCGCGCGCGGCATGGGAAGCCGGCGTCTCCGTCGCATTCGGATATCCAGGCACCCCGTCCACGGAGATTCTGGAAAGCCTCGTCCGTTATGAGGACGTCTATTGCGAATGGAGCCCGAACGAAAAGGTCGCGCTGGAAGCGGCCGCAGGGGCATCCATTGCCGGCGCTCGCTCGCTCGTGACGATGAAGCTCGTCGGATTGAATGTCGCCGCCGATCCGCTGATGACGCTTTCGTACATCGGCGTCGTCGGAGGACTCGTGCTTGTCGTTGCGGACGATCCGGGACAGCATTCGTCGCAGACGGAGCAGGACACTCGTCATTTCGCACGCCTCGCAAAGGTTCCGTTGCTCGATCCGGCCGACGCCGCGGAAGCGCATGACTTCGCCTTGCGCGCCTTTGAACTCTCGGAAAAGTACGGCTGTCCGGTCATTCTCCGCACGACGACCTGCGTGGCGCATTCCCGCGCGCTCGTCGCTTCGACGCCTCGCGCTCCGAAGCAGACTGCGAACTTTCAAAAGAATCCGTCGCGCTTCGTGCCGCTGCCGCTTTGGGGGCGCAAGCTGCGCGTCAAGGCGGAGGAACGGCTCGACCGCCAGTCGGAAGCTGCGTCGGAAGACAAAGCATTGAACCGCATCCTTCCGGGAGGACGCGATCTTGGCATCGTTTCCTGCGGAATCGCCGCGTTGCACTGCCGGGAGATTTTTCCGGAAGCGACGATTCTGAAGCTGGGCTGGCCGTGGCCGTTTCCGGACGCCTTGATCAAGCGCTTCGCTGAAAGCGTCGATCGCATCGCCGTCATTGAAGAAGGCGATCCGATTCTTGAGGAGCGCGTCAAGTCGCTTGGAATCGCCTGTTCCGGAAAGGACGTCGTTCCCCGATGCGGCGAACTTACGCCTTCGGTTCTCGTCGGCGTTCGCAACCGTCTGCTCGGTCGGCACGATGAATTGCCGAAACCGGTTCCTCAGGCGGCGGATCTTCCGTCGCGTCCTCCGGTCTTCTGTCCTGGCTGTCCTCATCGCGCGCTGTTCTACGCGCTGACGAAGTTCGACGTCCTCGTGACAGGCGACATCGGCTGCTACAGTCTCGGCGTCTTCCCGCCGCTGGAACGCACGGACGCGCTGCTCTGCATGGGCGCCGGCTTCACTATGGCGCACGGCATGCGCAAGGCGGGAGAACGCAAGAAGGTCGTCGGCCTGCTTGGCGATTCCACGTTCTTCCACTCCGGAATCACAGGCCTTCTGAACGCGGCCTACAATGGAAGCGACGCCGTCTACATCGTGCTGGACAATTCCATCACTGCGATGACCGGGCATCAGGATCATCCCGGAACAGGACGCACCATTTCCGGACAGCCTGCGCCCGCCGCCTCCATCGAAGCCGTCGCACGCGCCTGCGGAATCCGCCGGATCGCCGCCTGCGATCCGTTCGATCAGGAAACGATCCATCGAATTCTTGCGGAAGAGCTTGAAGCTCCGGAACCGTCGCTTGTCGTTTCGCGCGCGCCGTGTCCGCTTCACTTGAAACGGCGGCTTTCTCCGATTCGCCGGATCGCAAAGGATCGCTGTCGGAATTGCAAGGCGTGTCTGCGGATCGGCTGTCCGGCGATCTCCGTTCAAGACGGGAAGCCGCAAATCGAATCGCTGGCGTGCGCCGGATGCTCTCTCTGCGAATCGGTCTGCAAATTTCATGCGATAGAAAGAATCACGTCATGAAAATTCTCTCGAAACAATCTCTGGCGCGGGGAAACTGGCTCGCGCTTGACGCCCTGCGATGGATCGGCCCCCAAGGAGACGAACGCACCTGGGAGGTCTGCTCCAGAATCAATTCCAAGGGCGCCGTCATGATGGTTCCAATCCTTCGTCCGGAAAACAAGCTGATTCTGATCCGTCAGTTCCGCCCCCCGACGGGCGGCTGGGTGTACGAATTTCCTGCCGGGCTCGTCAACCCGGGAGAAACGCCCGAAGAGACTGCCATGCGCGAGCTTCGCGAGGAGACAGGATACATTGGCGAAATAGAAAGCGTTTCTCCGCCGCTCTACACCTCGCCCGGCCTTTCCTCCGAATACATCCATATCGTCAAGATGACGGTTGATTCCGCGAAGCAGCATGAATTGCGGACCGAATTCGACGATTCAGAGCAGATCGAGACCTTTCTGGTCGCCCCGGAGGAGCTTGCGGATTTTCTAGCGCGCGTGAATGCCGCCGGAGACCATGTGGACGCGAAAATTCACATGTGGCTTCTGGCATCCGCGGAAAAATGAATGAAAATGCGTGTTTTTTCATTTGCGAAAAAGAAAAGGGGCGCTATATTAAATATCAAGTTTTCCTCATAAGAACAAGAACATATTCAAATCAAACAAGGGCTTTGCAATCATGGGCAATCTCAGGAAGAAACGCCGCCGCAAAATTGCGCAGCACAAGCGCAAGAAAATGCTCAAGGCGCAGCGTCATAAGAACAAATAAGCGCTCGAACCGCTTGTTCGTTCCATTCGGCGAATCTTGATTCGCCGAAAGAATCCGTCGCATCATCGCCGTCTTCACGCAAGGGAATTCGTTTCATATGAATGCATTCGAACCAAATTTCAAGTGGGCGGCGGTCTTTTTTTTCTCGTTGTCCCTCCTTGCGGGAAACGCTGAAGATGCGACGGATTTTCGCATCGAGCCGCTGGAGCCCATCGGTCAGTACAAGGAAGAATACGACCTGATGACCGATGTGATCGAACTTTTCGATCGCGATTTGCTCGGCGGCGAATTCACCGATGAAAAGGCGGAACGAATTTTCGATCTTGTCGAACGCCATCCTCATCAGCGCGGCATCGTAGCGCTGGCTTCGGATGCGGTCAACCTTTCCACGCCGGACAAGACTCAGGAGCGTTTGCTGCGCATCGCCGAGGCGGCGCGAGAGAATCCGGACGCGACGATGCTTAATCTCTCCGCCGCCGAACTTATCCTTATCAAGCGAAAGAACTTTCCGGAAGCGTTGCCGTTTTTGCGCGCCGCTTATCGCACGGTGCGAGATGGCATTGAAGACGATTCTCGCGCCGCGGAAGTCTGCGCCTGGAAGTATCTCGGCTGTTTGATGGAGATGAAGAGCCCGGAATTCGTCGAAGTGCGCCGGGAGCTTGCCGCATCGCCGCGCTTCCGCAACTCCCCGTCCGTCTGGAACGCGATCCTCATCTCTTTGATTCAGGAATCCCGCACCGCGGAGTCCGTCTACCCGGCGTCCGCGCTGTTTCCGATTCCGTGCCGCACGGTGGAGGCGCGCGCGGAACTGGACGCCGCCGTCCGCCACTGTCTGGCGAATCTGCTTGATCGTGAAAAAAGCTCGGGCGACATCTCGTTTCTTGAGCCGTTCACGCTGATCTACGACGAGCTTGGACGCAAGGAGGAAGTGGAAGCGGCCTTGCGCGCGCGTCTGAACGACGCGCCGGACGATGCCGAGGCTCTTTTCATGCTCGCGGTCGTCTGCAACATCTCCAAACGTCATGCCGAGTCGGAACAGCTTTGCGAACGTCTGCTCAAGATCATCAACGAGCCGTCCGAAAAGCTCCTTGTCTTCTATGCCGAGACCTTGGAGCAGGCCGGAAACGCCGCGCGTGCGGAAGGCGTTTATCGCGATCTCATCGCGCTGGAACCTCAAAATACGAAATATCGCTTCCGACTGCTTTCAATCCTCATCGATCAAAGCCGCTTCAAGGAGGCTTTGCCCGTCGTGGAATCCTTGCCGGAAACGCCGGAGACTCTCTATTTGCATGCCTTCTGCCTGTTTCAGGAGAAGGATGTCGCCGGCGCGCGCAAGCGCGTCGACGCGCTGAGGGAACGCAAGGACGTCAACTGGAATTCTCGTCCGCTCGTGCTTTTCTGCGCTATTGTCGGGGAAAAGACCGGAGATCCTGCCTTCGTGGAATCGGTGCTCGCCCCCTTCCTGCAACGGCATCCGAAAGACGCGGAACTGCTGAACTTCCTCGGCTACACGTTCGTCGATCGCAACTACAAGATTGCCGAAGGCGCGGAATTGATCCGACGAGCGAACGAGCTTACGCCAAACAACAGTGCGATTCTGGACAGCATGGCATGGGCCGCATTCAAGCTCAAGCGTCACGAGGAAGCAAAGAAATGGATTATGAAGAGCCTTGAAGCGTGCAAAGAACCCGAACGCACGATTCTCGTTCACGCCGGCGACATCTTTTTCGCCGCAGGAGACCATGCCGCCGCGCATGACTTCTGGAAGCGCGCCCTGGATGCGCCGGAGGATGAAGACTCTCCGGACGCAAACGCGATTCAGGAAAAGCTCCGCTCCATCCCTCCGCAATGACACGTCCCTGCCTCCTCCTCTCCGAATGCGCCGCCTGCCGGGATGAAAAGAACCGGTCAATGCGCCCTTGACTTTTCAGAAAACGGGATGTATAGTCTTTCCCGCGAAAGGCGTGTCCGTCACGTCGGACGCAAAGAAAAATCAAGGAGGAGAAAACATGCACAAGGAAAATGCAATCTGGAAGTGCGACGAGTGCGGCATGGTCTTGGAGACGCTCCATGACTGTGAAAAGGGGTGCGCGCCGTCTTGCTGCGGGAAGCCGTTGCGAAAGCTGGAGCCTCAATCGACCGACGGCGCCGTCGAAAAGCACATCCCTGTGGCGCAAGCCGCCACGTCCGGCGAAGGCATGAAGGTTCGCATCGGAAGCATTCCGCATCCAATGACGCCGGAACATTACATCGAGTGGATCGAAGTTCTTTGCGGCGACTGCGCAGCGAGGAAATATCTCAAGCCCGGAGACGCGCCGGAGGCGACGTTCCATCTGCGCCTGCAGCCTGGAATGATTCTGCGCGAGTACTGCAACATACATGGTCTTTGGACCGCGAAGATAGAATAGGAGAACAAGATAGAATGCAAGCTGTCAAAGTCACGGAGAAAGTCTGGTGGGTTGGCGCGATCGACTGGGCGCTGAAGGAATTCCACGGATACACGACGCACCGGGGCACGACGTACAACGCCTTCCTCGTCATAGACGAAAAGATCGCCCTGATCGACACCGTCAAAGCTCCATATTTTCAGGAAATGATGCAACGAATCGCATCGGTCGTCGATCCCTCGAAGATCGATGTCATCGTTTCGAATCACGCTGAAATGGATCATTCCGGATCGCTTGTTCAAGCGATTGAAGCGATTCAGCCGGAGACCGTCTATGCGTCCGCGTTGGGCAAGTCCGCGCTCGACGCCCACTTCGGAATCGGTTCGAAGATCACGCCCGTCAAAAGCGGCGAGTCCGTAAGCCTTGGAGAAAACACGCTTTCCTTCGTGGAAACGCGCATGCTGCACTGGCCGGACAGCATGTTCACGTATCTGAGCGGCGAAAAAATCCTGTTTTCGCAAGATGGATTCGGCATGCATCTCGCGACTGCGAAGCTTTTCGCGGAAGAAAACGATCCCGCCGTTCTTTTGGAAGAAGCGACGCGCTACTATGCGAACATCCTGCTGCCGTACTCGCCGCAGGCCTTGAAGCTCCTGGAGGCGTTCCCGTCTCTCGGACTCGATGTCTCGGTCATCGCTCCGGACCACGGGCCGCTTTGGCGCGGCGATCTCCTGACTTGGCCGCTTGAACAGTACAAGAAGTTCGCCGAACAGCCGTTCCAGCCTAACGCGCTCATCATCTACGACACGATGTGGCACAGCACGGAAGTCATGGCGAACGCGATCGCCGACGGCGTCCGTTCGACTGGCGCGGGCGTCCGCGTCATGAATCTCGACGGACATCCCCGCAGCGACGTCGTCACGGAACTGATGTCGGCCTCGGCGCTCGTCGTCGGATCTCCGACCATCAACAACGACATGTTCCCGCGGACCGCCGACGCGCTGACCTATCTGCGCGGACTGCGTCCGAAGAACAAGATCGGCGCCGCCTTCGGCTCCTTCGGATGGAGCGGCGAGGCGGTCGCAAAAATCAACGGCTACTTGAAGGACATGGGCGCTGAGCTCGTTTCCGACGGACTTCGCGTCAAGTATGTCCCGAAAGCGGACGACCTGCAAAAATGCTTTGAGCTCGGACAGTCGATCGGAAAGATTCTGCTCGAACGCGCGGGCAAGTGAATGACGATCGCTCCGAACCTCAGCAACAATAACGGAAAGGAAAGAACACCATGAAGTACGTATGCAACGTCTGCGGCTATGTTTATGATCCCGCAAACGGCGATCCAGACAACGGCATCGCCCCCGGAACCAAGTGGGAAGACATTCCCGACAGCTGGGTCTGTCCCGTCTGCGGCGTGACCAAGAGCGACTTCTCTCCGCAGGAGTAAGCCGCATTTCGCGCCGTTTGGCGCGCTTCCGTTTGTTGAACGAAGCATTTTCCGGCGTTCTTCCGCAGGCGTTTTGAAAAAAGACGCAAAAAAGCGGAAAAAAAGACGAAAATTCGTTTGACAAACGGCTTTTTCATGCTAATTTATCTGTAATGATTACAGAAATGGAATCATTACAACCTGAATCCCGCCTCAAAAAAACAGTACAATCCAACAGGAGAATGCATCATGAAAAAGT
>CAZAAM010000001.1:0-38087 GCA_964483055.1 uncultured Victivallales bacterium | reverse complement strand
CATTCGATAATGCCGAACACGGCACGAAGATAGCCGCATCCTTCGCAAGGGAAGAATGCGGCGTGAATTGTCGCGAATTGCAAGGAGTCGAGGGTTTCTGCAAGAGACGATGCTGCTCGTCACCAGCGGAGCAGTGCGGCGGCCCATGTCAGCCCGGCGCCGAAGGAAGCGGTCATGACGAGATCGCCGCGCTGGAGCTTTCCGGCGCGATTGAGCTCGTCGAGACAGATGCCAATCGATGCGGCGGAGGTGTTGCCGAATCGATCGACGTTCATGTAAAGCTGATCGCGCATGCCCATGCGCTCGACGACGGCGCTGATGATGCGACTGTTCGCCTGATGCGGAATGGCCCAGCGGATCTTGTCAGGATTTACGCCGGTGATTTCAAGAAGCCCGTGGCATGCGTCGCACATGGTGGAGACCGCCTTCTGGAAGGTTTTCGGCCCGTTCATCTTGATGAAGGTGCGGCCATCGTCGATCGCTTCCTGACTGGCCGGTTCGCGAGTGCCGCCGGCGGGAACCTGCAGGATATCCTCGAAAGAGCCGTCGGCGTCGATTTTCCCGGCGAGGAAGAAGTCGTAGGGAATTTCAACGTTTTGCTCCAGCACGAGCGCGCATGCGGCGTCGCCGAAGAGGACGCAGGTGCTGCGATCCTTCCAGTTGGTGATGGCGGAGAGCTTGTCTCCGGCGCAGACAAGGACGTGCTTGTAGCCCGGATTGGCCAGCATCATGGCGTGGGCGATGTTGATGGAGTAGAGCAGTCCCGTGCAGGCGGTCTCGATATCGAAGCAGGGGCAGCAGGGCGCTCCGAGCTTATGCTGGATGATTGCGGCCGTGTTCGGGAGGAGCTTGTCGGGAGTGGCCGTGGCCATGATGATGAGGTCGATGTCCTTCGGAGTGATTCCGGCATTGTCGAGAGCGCGCTTGGCGGCTTCGCATGCAAGATCGGAAGTAGCCTGTTCCGGAGTCGCGATGTGCCGCTTCTTGATTCCGGTTCTTGTGACGATCCATTCGTCCGAGGTGTCGACCATCTTCTCGAGATCGGCATTGGTAAGAACTCGATCCGGAACGTAGTGTCCGGTCCCTTTGATTCGCATGCCCATAGAATCACTCTCCCTTGAATTTTGCTCTTAAGTCGGCGAACGTGGCGTTTGCTTCGTCGAGGAGATTGTCAATGACAGTGCGAACGGGCAGGATGTCGTCGATGAGGCCGACGATTTGACCGGACATGACGGAACCTCCGTCTACGTCGCCTTCCATCGCGGCGCGGCGCAACGCGCCGATCCAGAACTTTTCCACTTCTTCAGCGGCGACCTTGCGCTCGATGCGATCATGCTTGAGGTCGTCAAGCAGCTTCAGCTGGAGTTCGACGAAACGCTTGGTTCCTTCGTTGCGCAGAGCGCGAACAGCGACGACAGGGAGATCCGCGTCGATCTGCGGCGTGGCGATGGCGTCTCGCGCATGAGCGCGCAAAAGAGCTTTCTTGAAGTCAGGATGGGTATTGCATTCTTCGGTCATGGCGAAGCGGGTTCCGAGCTGGACGCCTGCTGCGCCCATGGCAAGCACATGCGCCATCATTCTTCCGGTGGCGATGCCGCCCGCGACGAAGATGGGGAGTTTGTCGGAGAAGCGGAAAAGAAGCTGTTGAAGGAGGATCATGGTAGTGACGTGCCCGATATGTCCTCCGGCCTCGCATCCTTCGAGGATCAGGGCGTCCGCTCCGGATTTAATCATCTTGAGAGCGATGGAGATGGTGGAGGCGAAGCAGAGAACCTTCGCGCCAGTGGCTTTGGCCTCCATGATTTCGGAGTCCTTCGGAATGCTCCCTGCGAAGACGATATAGGGAACCTTCTTCGTCTTGAGCAGTTCAAGATGCGCTTTGTAGTTGGGCGCGATGGTGATCAGGTTGACGGCGAAATTTTTGTCGGAGAGCGCGCGCGTCTCATCGATCTGGCGTTCAAGAATCTCGGTAGGGGCGTTGCCTCCGGCGATGCATGCAAAGCAACCCGCATTCAGCACGGTCGCGACCAGACTGGGATCGGAAACCCATGTCATGGCGCCGCAGATGATGGGGTATTGGCATCCGAGGAATTCGGCGCCGCGCTTCATGTGCCTCAAAAAGACTGGGTCCAGTTGTTTCATTTCGCTCATGTCTTGCATCCTTCATTCAAAGTTGTGCGGGCGTTTTCTTCCACTGTCGTTGGAGGAAACGCCTTTTTAATATAAATGTCATTGTCGGCAAAAGCAAATTGTTCGGGATCATTCGTCTGCGGCGTCGCGTTCCGCCTGCGCCTTCTTAAGCTTGGCGGAGAGGCGGACTGAACAGAAGTCCGGACCGCACATCGTGCAATATTCGGTTCCATGCAGATCCGGCTGCGCGCTTTCCTTGAGCGCCTCTTCGCGATAGGCGCGCGCCCGGACAGGATCCATGGCAAGTTCGAATTGGCGTTCCCAGTCGAACACCGCGCGAGCGTCGCTGATGGCGTCGTCGCGCTCCCTCGCTCCAGGCTTGCGCAATCCGACATCGGCCGCGTGCGCGGCAATTCGGAACGCCATGATTCCCCGCTTGACGTCCTCGTTGTTCGGGAGACCGAGATGCTCCTTCGGCGTGACATAGCACAGCATGGCAGCTCCGTAGTATGCGCCGAGCATGCCGCCCATCGCCGCGACCTGATGATCGTATCCCGGCGCGCAGTCGATGACGACGGGGCCGAGGATGTAGAAGGGAGCGTCGTGGCAGACTTCCCGTTCGCGCTTCATATTCATTTCGATCTGATCCATCGGAACATGTCCGGGACCTTCGATCATTGCCTGAACGCCGGACTTAAGGCAGCGTTCGGAGAGTTCGCCGAGCACATCGAGTTCTGCGAATTGGGCTTCGTCGGAGGCGTCGGCAAGGCAGCCGGGGCGGAGTCCGTCGCCGAGCGAGAGCGTGACATCGAATTCCTTGCAGATTTCCAGAATTCCATCGAACGCCTCGTAGAAGGGATTTTCGCGTTTGTTCTCCTCCATCCACGATGCGAGAAGCGCTCCGCCTCGACTGACGATCCCCATCTTGCGACGCAGCGCGAGCGGAACGTGGCGACGGAGCAATCCGGCGTGAATCGTCATGTAGTCGACGCCCTGAAGAGCCTGCTCTCGTATGATTTCGAGGACGAATTCCGGCGAGATTCCTGCTTCGCCTTTGCGCGCGACCATTTCATAGACGGGAACCGTGCCGACCGGGATCGTGGAATTTTCAATGAGACGCGTCCGAATGGCGGAAATGTCGCCTCCGGTGCTGAGATCCATCACGGTGTCCGCTCCATAGGCGAGCACGCTGCGCAGCTTGGTCAGTTCGGCGTTGGGACAGCTGGAGAGGGAGGAATTTCCGATGTTTGCGTTGATCTTCGTATAAAGTTCGCGTCCGATGCCCATCGGATCGAGATTCTTATGCAAGATGTTGGCGGGGATGACGATTCGTCCGTCCGCAACGCGTTCGCGAATGAATTCGACGTCGCGCCGTTCGCGTTCCGCCACGCGGCGCATTTGCGGCGTGACGACGTTCGCCTGCGCTTCCATGATTTGTGTTGCCATCGGCAGATCCTTCCTTAGTCCTGGCATGAGACCCGAGATGCGCGAGGAGGCTCTTTTTTCTGTGAACGTTCCTTGTTCGGCATGATCCGAATCAGGTCAATCGGGGCGAAGATGCGTCTCTCCCTTTCCGTCCGTCGTGCGGACACCCCGCTTTCATGCGTGCAATGTCATTTAGGCGTAATATACCATGAAGGACGCGCGGAGGCAAGGCGTTTCATGTGAAAAAATGAAAATAGCGGATTGAAAAAGCTCTGTTTCATAGTATATTCGGAAACAGAAACAGTTGATTTTTACGCGGAGGATAGGTTTTATGACGGAAGCGGCCCGCAATTTCAGCACGTATCTTCTCCCGAACAACATCATCTGCGGAGCAAACCCGGACGACTGGAATGCGCTGTTGCGCCTCATGCTCGACACGCTGAAACGGCATTTCCCGGATCTGGATCGAGAACAGGCCGAAGCGGAAATCCTGAAGCGGGAGGCGCTTTTCCCCACGATGATCGCTCCAGGACTTGCCGTCCCGCATGCGCGTCTGCCAGGTCTCGATTGCCCGCTCGTCGCTTTGGCGATCTGTCCGGACGGCGTCGAATACTCCGGTCAGAAGGACATGATCGTCAAGGTTGCGATTCTGATTCTCTCTGCGACGGAGGATCCGACGATGCATTTGCAGCTTCTGTCCGCATTGTCGGAGTCGTTCCGCGAGCCGGACGCGACGGACCGCATTGCAAAGCTGAACTATCCGGAGGAGATCAAGTCGTTCTTTTCCCGCAACAAGGTGATGATGCGGGACTATCTTACTGCGGCGGACGTGATGCTTCGCGACTTCACGACCGTGCGGGAGACGAACACGATTCGTGACGCGCTGGAGCTTTTCGCCACGAAGATGCAGCCGGATCTTCTTGTGCTGGACGCGACCGGAGATCTCCGCGGCGTCGTCTCGCTGGCCGATCTTCTGAAGTTTTGTCTGCCTGAGCATATTCTCTGGATGGAGGATTTGTCCTCGATCTATCAGTTCCAGCCGTTCAAGGACATGCTGGAATCCTCCGGCGACACGAAGATCGCCGACGTCATGCGAAGCGATTTCGTCTCCGTCCGCGAAGACGCGCCCGCCATTCAGCTGGCGAAGCTGTTTCTAGTGGACAAGGCTCCGCAAATCGTGATTTTGGATGCGGAGGGCAAGGCGGTCGGAATCGTCGTGCTGCACGCCTTCTGCGCGCAGTTCTTCTGGGAATGACAGGAAAAGCAAAAGGGACAAGGAGGAACGAGAACCATGCCGGAAGCCGCATCCGTCTCCGAATCGGGATCGCCAGCGAAACAGACCTTCATCCGCTTCGGCGTCCTTTTGCTGGCAAGCTTCGCCGTATATTTCGCCGGACGCCTTGCACTGACGCAGACGCAGTCCACGGCGTGCGCCGTGTTCGTCGCCATCATCTTCGGAACGCTCTTCTTCTGGAAGTTCCGTCTGGCGATCGCATTTCTTGGAATCGCCGTCCTGATCTTTACGAACTCCTTGAACATTCAGCAGTTCGTGATATCGTCATCCCTGCAGGTGATACTCTTTCTCGTCGGCATGATGGTGATCGTAGGAGCGTTGCGCGATCTTGGCTTTTTCACATGGATCGTGCAGCTGATCGTTTCCATGCCGAACCTGAGCGGAACGAAGTTCGTGGCGGTGACTTCCGCCGCATCGGCTCTTCTCGCCTGCGCAGTGGACGAGGTGACATCGATCATCTTCATCTCCACGCTGATCTTTCAGGTTTGCGATCGACTTAAGCTCAATCCGACGCCTTATGTGATCATATCCGTGCTTGCGACGAACGTCGGAAGCTCCGGCACGATGATGGGCAACCCGGTCGGCATCTACATCGGAACGAAGGGCGGGCTGACGTTCGGCGACTTCATGCTCTGGGCGTTCCCCGTGATGCTGCTTGCTCTTGCAACGGCGATCATGTTGCTGATTTTATTCTATCGAAAGGATTTGCGCAAGTTCGACGAAAGCTTGCAAGACCGACTTGCGCAGGGGCTTTCCCTTGCGCCTGTCGTCAAGGTTCCCTACAAGGCAGGACTCGCGTTGATGGTTCTGACGATTTTGACCATCGCATCGCATCATCCTTTGGAGTCGCTGCTTGGACTGGAGAAGAACTCCGTCCTGCTCGTGACGCCCCTGGTCTGCGCCGGAGGCGTCATGAGTCTAAAGCAGAACCGTGCGCGCCACTATATTGAAAGCGAGGTCGACTGGTGGACGCTTCTCTTTTTCATGCTGCTGTTCGCCGTAGCGGGCACGTTGGAGTTCACGCACGTGGATCAGCGCATGGCGGAGTTCTTCGCCTCCGTATGCGGAACGGAGACGACATCGCTCGTTCCGTTCATCTTCACCTCGTCGGCGATCGGATCGGCATTCGTCGACAACGTCATCTTCGTCGCTGCGTTCAGCCCGGTGATCGAGCAGCTCTCCACGAGCGTGCGCGATCTTCCCTTATGGTGGGCGCTTTTGTTCGGAGCATGCTTCGGCGGCAACATCACAATGATCGGCAGTACGGCGAACATTGTCGCTCTTGGCATGCTGGAGAAGAAGGCGAGCGGCTGTCATGTCTCCTTCTGGGGCTGGCTGAAGATCGGCTTCATCGTGACGCTTGCTTCCGGCGCGATCGCCGTGACTGCGATTCTTCTTTGCTCGCCGTTCATGGAAGATCGTCCCTCCTCGATTGAATTCCGAAATCTCTCCGCACAGGAAAAGCGCGTCTTCCATGACAAGAACACGATCCTGACCGCTGTCCCTGAAATGGGAATGCAGGGAGTCGTTCTTCCGGAGTCTTTGCGCGGGAACGGCGTTTTCGCCGCTTCGGCGCGCGCTTCGCAGGATAAGGATTCCGCACGGATTGCCGTTTCCGTGCCGGATTCGCTCCGGGCGGAATGGGAGAGGTCTCTTGGTCAGCCTCGCGTCCTTTCCGGAAGGATGCATACGATTTCCAATTCGGATTCCGAATGGCCGGCGGCGATGGAAGTCGAATCGATCGCTCCCGTCAAGGCGTTGGGGCGATGAAGACCGTATTCTATGATGTCGCCGTCGCGGGCGCGGGCGTTGCGGGAGTCGCCGCCGCCTTGCAGTCCGCGCGCGCTGGCAAGAAGACTGTCCTCGTGGAAAAGACCTTTCAGCCGGGAGGTTTGGCGACGGGCGGTCTTGTCATGATTTGGCTGCCGATGTGCGACGGCAACGGACGACAGGTTTGCGCCGGGATGGCTGAGGAGTTCTTTCATGCGGCGATGCGCTACGGTCCGGGAGAACCTTCTCCAAACTGGCGGAGCGCGAAGCACGCGCCGCCGCGCGAGCGTCTTCTCTGCTTGTTTTCTCCCGCCTCTCTCATTCTGGCCTTGGACGAGCTGCTGGAGGAAAGCGGCGTCGAGGTCCTTTACGACAGCCGCATCTGCAAAGCGCGAGTCGAACGCGGAACGCTGATTTCATTTACGATCGAAAACGGACGCGGACGCTTGAAGATCGCTGCGCGCCGGTTCGTCGATGCGACTGGCGACGCCCTCCTTTCGCGGTTGTCGGGCGTGCCGTGCGAACGCGTCTCGGACACGCTTTCCATGTGGCATCTCGCCTGCGATGAATACGCCTTGGGCGACTACCGTTGGACGGACGTCGACGACGAGAATCTCGCCCTGCGGACGGATTCCTGGCCGCTTGCTACGAATGCGGACGACCCTGCGGAAGATCTCCGTTCGGCACGCCGCTTATTGCGCGAATGGTACAAGGAGCGGCACGCGGAGGGCATGGAGCGGACGCGACTTTTTCCGCTTGCGCTTCCTTCGATTCCGCAGACGCGCTGCTCCTATTTCATCCGAGCCGCGCATCCCGTGACCGGCGATCCTGAGATTCGGCGCTTTCCCGATTCCGTGGCGCTCGTCCCGGACTGGCGCATTCCCGGACCTGTGTTGGAAGTTCCCTACGGCGTCCTTCTTCCCGCCTCAGGACCGAAGAATCTTCTTGCCGCAGGCCGATGCATCGGCGCTCAGGGGCGCAGCCGCGACATGATCCGCTCCATTCCCGCCTGCGTTGCGACCGGCCAGGCGGCAGGCTTGGCGGCGAGCCTTTCGCTCGACCGATGCGTCCCTCCGACCGAACTTGATGCGAAGGATCTGCAACGGATGCTGAAGCTGCTCTCCATTCCATTGTTCGAAGACGAAATTGCGCGTCGGAACTGAACTGCGACTTCGTTTTTTCGCATTTTCGAAAATTCGATTGCATTTGCATTGCTGCAAGGTATATTATCGGCTATGAAGACGCGGCGGCGAGCTGCGTCGAACAAGAAAAATCCTTTTTCTGCAAACAAGCAAAGAATGGGGCGGCATGATGAAAAAACTTGCGAATGTTCTGCTTTTGACTTTCTGCGCGATCGCGCTGCACGCCGGCTCCGGCGTATCCGGATTTCCGGTCAAGGACGACGACGGAGTGAAGGCGATCCGTTTCGACTTTCAGCGTGCGAAGCTCGACGATGACGGCCGGCCGGACGGATGGACCTACAAGGGAAAGTTTCGCACTCCGGACGTCCGCTACGCGATCGTCGAAGATCCGGAGCTCAAGCACAACGTTCTTCAAATCAATGCCCCGCAGGCGACCGGCGTCGTCATGGCGGACATTTCCGACATCGATCTGGCGAAGTATCCGATCATGCGCTGGCGGTGGAAGGCCGTCGAGCTTCCGACCGGCGCGGACGCCCGTGTGAAGGCGAAGGACGACCAGGGCATTGCGATCTACGTCGGGTACGGCCGCTTCAAGCAGACCAGCGTTTCCTACACATGGGAGACCGAGACTCCGAAGGGAGAAACCGGCGAGGCGAACTACAACGGCTTCGTCACCGTCTTCTGGCGCGCGATGCGGAATAAGAACGACGGGATGAACCTTTGGCATACGGATCAGGTCAACGTCTACAAGGACGTGATCGACAAGTTCGGAAAGGTTCCCGGAAATCTCGCTTTAAGCATTTCCTCCAACAGCCAGTATACGAAATCCTATGCCGTAACGATGATCGATTACATCGAGTTTCGCGAAAAGGAGTGAACGGAAGCTCCTTCTCGTTCCGACATGCGTTTCATCATCGACCCCATGAGCGCGCCATTTGCGACAGCCTCGCTTCGACCTGTGCCGCGCATGCGAAAGGCGGGAAGGGGAGGGCGCGGCGTTCCGATAAAACGGCCTGAATAGAAGATTGCTTCTGCCGTTTTTTCCCGTCCGGGACGCCAGGAGCGAATGAAATTTTCGCCCCGCGCTTCTTTAATGTTTCTTTCTTTGGAGAGACGATCGCCGAGCGCGCGAATTTGCTCCCTTGATCTTCAGGAAGGATTTCACTCAAAATTCGAACAAATCCGGTTCGGCAGAAAAGCTTCTGTCAAAAAGCCGATTTTCGGGGATTCGCCGGCAGGACGGATCGGCTTCGAATCGTCTTCATCGAACAGTTTGAGAATTCATGAAATCAGATTCGAAGCCGGATTTTTGACGCGGTTTCGTCAAAAGATTTAAGTTTTTCAGGTTCGTGCAGCGGATGTTCGGCGCTTATTGCGCGGGAGACTGTTCTTTCTGAAGACGGACGCGCTTCTGCGGATAAAGGACGGAGCCGAAAGTCTGCTTTTGCATTTCTTCGCTCATGACCATGGCGAATCCTTTTTTTTGTTCAGGCGTCGCGTTTTGGAGAAACTCGGAAAGCATCTTCTTCAACTCTGGATTCTTTTGGGAGAAAAGGACCAGCCCAAGGCGAGCGGAACGGACGCAGAGGATGTCGGCCGGATTGTTCGCTTCCGGATTTCGGACGGCGCAGGCAAGGACAGCCTGGGAATATTCCTGTTTTCCCGAGGCGAAGTACGCGCCCCAGCAGGCGGAAATCTTCGTCGGATTGCGGATTTCGCCATCGAGGAAGCCGGGCTTGCGGAGGTTATAGGGATCGATGTCCTTGTATTCCGGATGCTTGGCGATGTATTTTTTCGCGGCCGCCTTCGCAGACTCGGTTCCGGCGAAGAGAAGTCCGTTCAGCGTCGCCTCGCGCAACTGCGGCGACTGCAACGAGTCGACGAGCTCCATCCACCCGTCGATGCGCCCCGGATTGCTTCGGAAGACTTCCATGAGGAAGCCTATGAGCGGCGCGACCGAGGTCGCATTGAGCGGAGTGATTGCGGCCGCCTTATCGAATTTCCGCAACATTTCCGAGATCCCGTCCGGATTCGGATTCCTGAAATAGGTTTGAACGAAGGCCGCGTTTTCATTCATCAGCTTCGCGAATTCGGGGTTGACCTTTCTGCTTTCGGGACGGACGGACTTCGCAGCATTGGATGCGGGCGGTTGCGCGAATGAGATGGAAAAGGATCCTAGCGCGGCCAGCGCAGCGACGGCGAAAAGAGAGAGACGCTTCATCATGACATGCTGCCTTTCAATTGACTTGAGTTGACAACGACATTCGGTTGGAGTCGCGTCCGTGCGCCGTCCGTCCGTTTTGAAAAAGGCGTTTCCATTGGCAACAAGGAAGCGGGAAACGGAAGGCGGCGCGCATGATTAGGAAACGAACAGGCGCGATTCTTCTTGACGGTTACTATAATTCAAATACGGAAAAAATGCAAACGCTCTCTGCAGTGTGAATCCGAAAAGACGGCCGTCATCGTTTCGAATTGAAAAAAGATGTCTGCGGCGCAGGCAAAATGCAGGACGCGGCTGGAAAAGGGATTTGATTTTTCGTAAGTGAAATGATATATTGCGAAAATGTTTTTTCTTTGCAAAGCAAACAAGGCAAAATGTCCCGCTCCGCGGATTGCGGCGAGCGAATCTGGAGGCTTCCGTTCATGGAACGTGTTGACCTGAATTTGAAAACAGGCGCTGGGAGCGTCGTCCTGCGGGCGCAGGGGGAGCTTCCAGCTCTTTCATTGCATCGTTTTGCAAAACTCCTTGGCCTTTCCTGCACGGGAGCTTCGGATGTTCCGCCGGATTCTCTCTTGACGACAGAGCTTTCTTCCGGCTTCGAGCCATTCCGCATTTGGACTGTGGATCTTGCGGCGGATTCCAACGGCGAATTTCAAGTCCTGCGTGATCCGAAAGTCGTCAAGCCGTTCGTGCCGTCCGAGTGGCGTCTTCTGTTGGCTTGCGCCTGCATTCATGCCTTTTTTCGGACGCCTTCGCTTGCCATGACGCATGGCACGCTTCTCGAGACGGAGCCGGGACACGGCATTCTTTTGTATGGACAGAGCGGAATCGGAAAGAGCACGACGGCCAAGCGTTTTCGCAAGGCGGGCGGTCTCTGCTTCGCCGACGACGAGATCCTGCTGGTTTGGGACGGGAGCGCCTTCCGGGCGCATCCGCTGCCGACTTGGAGCGCTTTCTATCGCAGCGGACCGGACGGATTCCTGTATCCCTTCAAGAGGAGCGTGATCGTGGATCACATCTATTGGCTGACGCGCGGGGAAGACAGAGAATTCATTGCGCCGGTCGATCGTCAAATGCGCAGAGCGCAGTTTCTAAGCGCATTTTCTCTTCACGCGTTTCACATCATTTCCAAGCTGCCGTTGGAAATGAAACGCGCTTGGTCTCTGAAGTGCTTCGAATTCATTGAAATGCTGGAGCAGGTCTACGAGCCGCTGGCGTTTCATGCGCATTTGGATGCGGACATTATGGAGACGTTGAAGTTGAAGATGTGAAAAGTGAGCCGCTCCTATTCCCGTCGCTGAAACGCGACGAAAGTTTTTGAAGAACACGGAATATGCAAGAATGAAAATCAGGAGAGATGGAAATATGGACGCATGGAGAGGAACAGCGCCGAACGCCGGCGTTCGGCTTCTTTCCATCGGCATTCGCCCTGACTTGAATCAGGCGAATCCGCTTTCTCGCGCCGTATCTCGCATCTCCTCCGATCAACGGATTTCCGGAATCGAAATCGACCCGGTCGGATGCGTCCGCGTGTCCCGCGGCGCATGCGACGTCCGAGCTTGCGTCCCCGTCGTTTTCGGACGGCATGAACGCGGTTTCGATCTCTGCGAAATTCTTCTGAGCGACGAGCCTCAGACAGGCGGAGACGAACGATTTCACGGACGGCGCGCTGACTCCGACGACATCGGTCGATGCGGAGACCAGCGCTTGGACTCGAATCGAATTCATATTCTGCGCGAATCCAAAGAATGTGGACTTCTCCACAGGAAACGCCGTCCGGGACGGCGAAATCGCATTCTGGAATTCGGCGCTTTCCTCATGAGAAAACGACAGTTGCAGCCTTTCCGCGGACATGGGCGGCAATTCACACGCAATGCAGACATAGCATAGGAGCCGCGGAACGACGCAAACGCGAGGAGAATCGGCATGGCCACTTACCAGTTCAAGAACACCCCGCTCGTATTCAATGCAAGCATGCCCGGCATGCTCGGCGCCCCGTCGCGCAAGGCTCCGCCCCCGATCGGACCGGATATCGGGCCCGATCCGCGCAACAGCCAATGCTCGGTTTCCATCGCGGAGCGCCCGGTTCACGAAGGCGAACACGGAATACGTTACGATTTCGCCTATGGCGTTCGCGTGCTTCTGCCGAAGAGCGACGACATGTTTCAAGTCCGCATCTACGACATGCGGAGCGGCTCGATGCTGTCTTCGCACGATGCCAAGGGCGGAACGATGCTCGTCGGAGAGCGGAAGTTCTTCATCCCATATCACATCGAAGTCGATAAGAAGAAGGAGGACGGATCCTGCGAGCCGCTTTGGAGCTACGACTACGACTGCAGGGGTCGCAAGGTGTACGTCATCGTTCCGGACGGCGGACTCGGCGACAATCTGGCATGGCTGCCTATCGTGGAGGAGTTTCGCAAGCTGAAGCACGCGGATGTCACATGCGTCATGGGCGAATGGATGATTCGTTGGCTGGGGCGAGACATGTATCCCGGTTTGAAGTTTCTGCCCATTGGAGAAAAACCCTCCCTCAAGGATGCTTACGCATGCTATTTCTGCGGAATCTTTTCGGAAGAGAAGAAGCCGTGGCGTCCGATCGATCATCAGAATCTCGGCATGCAGCGCGCGGTAGAAGCGATTCTCGACGTTCCCCTTCAGGATATCAAATGCCGAATGCGACTCGGCAGTCCGCGCCCGTTTCAGGAGCCTTTCGTTGTCATATCCACCATGGCGACGAATCCGGCGAAATACTGGAACTTCCCGGACGGCTGGAACACGATCATTCGTTGGCTCAAGGGGTTCGGCTACCGCGTGCTGTGCATCGACCGCGATCATGACCTTTACTTCGCAGGACGCCATTTTCAAGTTCCGACGGAAGCGGAGGATCTTACTGGGTTCAAGCCGATCAGCGAACGCATGCGTCTGATGGAGCATGCCGACTTCTTCATAGGCTTGCCGAGCGGACTTTCCTGGCTCGCCTGGAACTGCGACATCCCTGTCGTGATGCTTGCCGGCTTCACTCTGGACGGAAGCGAATTTCCGACGCCCTACCGTGTTACGAACTTCCTGTTCTGCCACGGCTGCTGGAACGACTCCCGCGAATTCTTCGATCCGAAAGCCCCTGTTTGGTGTCCGCGCCATGCCGGCACGCAACGCGAAATCGAGTGCACGCGCGCGATCACGCCGAAGATGGTCATGGAGACGATCGAGCGGATTCCGGCGTTTCAGGCGCGCATTGCGGCGAAGGAGATTCAGGGGCCTGCGTATTTCACGCATCCGAACATCGATTATTCGCCTATCGTCAAAAAGAAACGCTGAATGAGCGAAAGAGGCGCGGAATCGACATGCGGAACCCAGTCGCATCCTTCATCATTCCGGTTTACAAGCCGAATCCGGAGCATTTTCGGACAATGCTTGCGAGCGTCGTCCGCGTCGCTCGATACTACGGACCGGCGGAGATTCTGCTGTACGACGACGCTTCGCCGGACGGCGCGGCGACCCTGTTGGAAGAGGCGCGCAGGAAAGCTCCGGATTTGATTCGGACGCTGGGGACGAAGACGAACGGAGGAATCGGCAAGGCGCGTTGCGTCATGACAGCGGAAAGCCGCGGCCGCTATGTCATTTCCTTCGACCAGGATGACGTCATGCTGCCGTTCGACCTGCGCGGTCTCATCGAATTTCTCGACGCGAATCCGCACTATTGCGCGAGTTATGCGCGCAAGTTCCTGTTCAACGATCGGGGCTTGACCGGCGAAGTGCACGGCGCCGATATTTCCTGCTTTTCCGCCTTCTTCACTCCGAAAATCAACATCAATGCAATGCTGATCCGCAAGAGCGATCTTCTCCGGCACGACAGCTTCCGTCCGCTGGAAGGAAGCTCGATCAACGACGACGTCTTCCTGATGATCCGTTTCGCGGAAGATTCGGACTTTCATTACGATGTGCGGCCGCGCACTCTCTATCGCGTGCACGCGCGGCAGAACTCCCATATTTACATCCAAAACAACAAGCGCGATTTTGCATGGATGGCGCACTATTTGACGGAGAAATACCACGACTGGTACGAACGGATTCTTCGTCTGGATCCGCCGCAGCTCACGCAGGAGAATCATCGCGTAATCAAAGGCCTGATCGGTCTCGGAGTCTTTCTGAATCAGAGGAACAGCGAACTGGCCTCTGCGCTCTGCCGTCTGGGAATCCGAATCTGTCCCGACGATTACGGCGCATGGGAGCACGCCCTGTTGATCGAGGCGTGCAAGCGCAATCCGAAGAGTTTCGACGCACTATATGCCGAAGCGACGGAGCATTTCAAGAATTCAGCTTCGAAATATCCGCTTTTCTCATTCGCCGCCGTCGCCGTTCGCAATGCGCTCCAATATTCAAAAACAGCTCCAAACGAACTTCTTGCACAATTGAACGCCCTTCGCGGCGAGTGCTGGCGGATTCCGGACATCGTTCTGGATCACATGCCGCCTCTTTCCGAGCGGACGACCGTGCGCCCCGCCTATTCTCTGGCGAACAGAGGCTCCGCGGCATCTTGCATTTCCATTTCCGGCAAGGGCAGGTGATTCCGCCGCAGCCCATTGAATTTCAATGCGCTTATCCTTCCATGAGATGCAGTGCGCGAATGTCATGGTTGCGAATCCGTTTCGTCATGGAAAGCGCATGATGTTCCAAGTAGTCGCTGTTCGAGTCGGAAATGCCTTGTCTTTTAAGCTCTTCGATGATTTTCGCACAGATGAATTCCAAACGAGCGGTTTTGCGCGGAGGCGGTTCGGCGCCGACGAGCAGATGCGTCAGGTCGTCAGCAAGAAAGCCCAGTCGGGGCAAAGACCGCATGGCGCGAAACATCCATTTTTCATAGGGCGCAAAGGACTTGTTCAGGAGAAAGACAAGGGGGATCGCGTTGCGGACGAATTCCGCAAGGGCGAGGGTTGCCGCGCCGCGTTCTCCGCGCCTTTCGCAGCGAGAGAAATTGTATTGTCCGGACTGTGCCATAAGAGCCGCTCTCGCCGCCATTTTCTTGAGGCGAACATCCTCGGGCATGCCATGCAGGATCGTTTCCCGCACGCCGGAAAAGACGCCGGAATCGTCTCGGAAGACGACACCGTTCGTCGCTTCCGCGAAAGCGTAATCCGGCGTGTCAAGCCATTCCTGCCAAGTTCGCGGGGCGCCGGGAATTCCAATGTGCAGTTCGAAGAAGTCAGGGATGGAACAGACTCCATGCTCAACAAATCCGCCTGCGCTGCGCTTTTGCATTCGAATTCCGCGGAACTCCTTTGGGAGCATGCAATAGGAACGCATCAAACGATGTCCGAACGCCGCATCGTCTTCCGGCGTGATCCATAGCAGAACGCCGATCTGAAAGTCATGGTCGCGCGAGATGTCGTCATCAAAGCCGAAGCATTCGGAGCCGCGTCCCGCCAAGCCGATCGCGATGCGAGGAAGCTCTTTGGAAAAGTCGCGTTCAAGCATAGGAAGAACGCATTCCAGATAAAAGGCTTTTGCTAGATCAAGTCCTTGCATGATAGATGGCGTCTGCGCGCTTGTTCAAATCCGCGCCATCACGAAACCAACCGAAGAAATCGAATGCAGAGGCGCATTTGCGACATGTGTGAGCATAATATCCGTCGCGCTTCACGTCCGGATCGTTCAGACATTCCAGTGCGCGATCAAGATCCTCCGCGATGCGTTTGTCTTCAGGATCGACTTGATGCCGAAGCTGTGCAAGATTGACATGCGTGACGGCTGCATCAATCCTGTTTCCACATGCGGCAAGCACGTCGAGCGCCTTGCCGTAATAAGCCTCCGCGCGTTCAATGTCGCCGGACTCCGCATAGGCGGCGGCCATGTTGTTCAGCAGACTTGCGAAACGCCAGTCGTTTGGATCCAAATGCTTGTCATAGCAACGAAATGCGTCCGCATAGCGGGCGAGCGCCTCTTCGGTTTCGCCGAATTCTTTCAGGGCCGTCGCGCCGTTGATGAGGATTGTCCCGGCGCTGACGCTTCCGCCGATTCCGAGCTCTGCAAGAAGACGAAAGCCGTCCCGCACGGCCAGCAGGCCGCGTTCCTTGTCGCCAGTCATGCGGTAATGGCCCATGAGCTCGTTCAGAATCGACAGTTCGCTCTGACGATCCTCGATCGCGCGCGCTTCCGCCAGCCAGCGACGCAGATGCAAACCAAGCTCGTCCATCTTTTCCGCGTTGAACAGTGCGTCGCATTCCGCAATGACCTTTGCCAGCGGGATGCGGCGTTGCGGGGCTCCGTGTCGGCGCTCTGCATGGCGATGCGAGCCATTGCAGGAGCAGGCGGCGGAATCTAAGGGGCAGGGCGGCTCCAAATAGTCTTGCGGCTCGATCATGTCAGGCGTCCCGTTCGATTCGGCGTTCGATCATTTCTCTTCCTTGTCCTTGCGGTCGATCCAAGCGCATGCCGCGAGCGCGGCGACGGAACCGTCGGCGACGGCGGTAACGATCTGACGCACGCGCTTAGTGCGGCAGTCTCCGGCCGCGAAAATTCCAGGCGTGCATGTCATGCAGGATTCGTCCGATTCGATGTACCCATTTTCGCCGACAAAGCATACGGAGTCGAATGGCTCGTTTTCAGGGATTTGTCCAATGGCGATGAAGACTCCGTCGACTGGAATTCGCGTGCGGATCTTCGTCTGAGTGTTTTCTACGATGATCGCCTTGAGCGCGGAGTCCGCTTCCAGTTCCGCAACGACGGAATCGTAGATGAATTCCACGTTCTCAAAGGCTTGCGCCGTTTTAGCAAGACATGCCTCTCCAGTCAGTTCAGAAAGATTTTGGACGACCGTCACCTTGCGGCAGATGCCGGCAAGCAGAATTGCGTCCTGCAACGCGGAGTTGCCTCCGCCGATTACTGCGACGTCCTTTCCCGCATAAAACGCTCCGTCGCAAAGCGAGCAGTAGGAGACGCCGGATCCGATCAGCTCCTCTTCCCGTTCGACGTCGAGCATGCGGTGGCGGCATCCTGCGGCCACGATGATCGCCTTGGAAAAGTATTCCGCATTTTCCGTTGCAACGGCCATGCATTTCGGCTCTTTGCGAACGGCGATGACCTTGTCGACCTCGATTTCGGCTCCGAGAGCAAGGACCTGATCGACCATTTTATCTGCAAGTTCGTTGCCGCTGGTTTCCCGGAAGCCGGGATAGTTTTCAATTTTCGGCGATTGGGTCATTTGTCCGCCAAAGGATTCCTTTTCTAAAATCAGAACGGACTTGCCGGCGCGGCAGGCGTAGACGGCGGCTGTCAGGCCTGCCGGTCCGGCTCCGATGATGATGATGTCGTACATGCTCGTCGCTCCATGGCGCCGCGGCGGATCAAACCGCCGCGTGCATCTTTTGTTCGATGTATTTGCGGATGTTGGAGACGTTGACGATCTTCTCCGTCTTGCCATCCTTCTCGACGATCAGGGTCGGCGCCTGACGAACGCCGTAGCGGTCAGAGGTTTCGATGTCCTCGTTCGCGAGAACGACGTCGTAGGCGATCCCGGCTTTGTCGAGGAAGACCTTGGCCATCTTGCAGTTGGGACAAGTCTTCGTGGAGAAGAGGATCAGATGGTCGTTCCGGGTTTCCGGCGCGGCAGACTTGTCCACGTGCGTCGTCCTGCCTTCCTTGCGCGCCAAGGACGCTGCGGCGTTGTAGGTCTTGCGCTGCTTGTATTCCTGAGATTTGCCGTCGTTCCAGTGTTGAACGGGGCGATAGTAGCCGGTGATGCGGCTGTAGACCTCGTTCTGTTGTCCGCATTCCGGGCATTCGTACATTTCTCCGGCGATATAGCCGTGATTCTTGCAGACGGAGTAGGTCGGAGAAATGGTGTAGTAGGGGAGCTTGTAGTTTTCGGCGATGGTGCGGACGAGACGCGCGGCGCTCTTCCAGTCAGGCAGCTTTTCGCCAAGGAATGCATGGAAGACCGTTCCGGACGTGTAGAGCGTCTGAAGCTCATCCTGAATATCGAGCGCGGAAAAGATGTCATCCGTGTAGTCGACGGGGAGATGCGAGCTGTTGGTGTAATAGGGGGTCTCTCCATCGTTGGAGGCTGTCTTGATATCCGGGAAGCGCTTCTTGTCATGACGGGCGAGACGGTAGCTGGTGGACTCCGCGGGGGTGGCCTCCAAGTTGTAGAGATCGCCGTATTCCTCCTGATAGTCGGAGAGTCGGTCGCGCATATGGAGCAGGACCTCTTTGGTGAATTCCTGCGTGCACTTGTGGGTCATGTCGGCGCGAAGCCAGTTCGCGTTAAGGCCGACTTCATTCATTCCGACGAGTCCGATCGTGGAGAAATGGTTGTCGAACTTGCCGAGATAGCGCTTCGTGTAGGGATACAGTCCCTCGTTCAGGAGCTTCGTGACGACCGTGCGCTTGATCTTGAGCGAACGCGCGGCGATGTCCATCATGTGGTCCAGACGACGGAAGAAATCCTCCTTGTCCTTGGAAAGGTAGGCGATGCGCGGCATGTTGATAGTGACGACGCCGATGGAGCCGGTGCTTTCGCCGCTGCCGAAGAAGCCGCCGGTCTTTTTGCGGAGTTCGCGCAGATCAAGGCGCAGGCGGCAGCACATGCTGCGGATGTCGCTCGGTTCCATGTCGCTGTTGATGTAGTTGGAGAAGTATGGGGTGCCGTATTTGGAGGTCATCTCAAAGAGGAGGCGGTTGTTCTCTGTTTCCGACCAGTCGAAATCGCGTGTGATGGAGTAGGTCGGAATCGGATATTGGAAGCCGCGTCCATTGGCGTCGCCTTCGATCATCGTTTCGATGAACGCCTTGTTGACCATGTCCATTTCCTTCTTGCAGTCCTTATACTTGAAGGGCATTTCCTTGCCGCCGACAATCGCATTGAGCTCCGCAAGGTCGTCCGGAACGGTCCAGTCGAGCGTGATGTTGGAAAAGGGCGACTGGGTGCCCCAGCGGGAAGGCGTGTTTACGCCGAAGATGAAGGATTCGATGCACTTCTTGACCTGCGTGTAATTCAGGTTGTCTGCTTTGACGAACGGCGCAAGATACGTGTCGAACGAGGAGAACGCCTGCGCGCCCGCCCATTCGTTCTGCATGATGCCGAGGAAGTTCACCATCTGGTTGCAGAGGGTTGCAAGGTGGCTCGCGGGAGAGCTTGTGATCTTTCCCGGAACGCCTCCGAGCCCTTCCTGAATCAACTGCTTGAGAGACCAGCCTGCGCAGTACCCGGTCAGCATGGAAAGGTCGTGAATGTGGATGTCTGCATTACGGTGCGCATTGGCGATTTCATCGTCATAGACTTCGGAAAGCCAGTAGTTCGCCGTGATCGCTCCGGAATTGGAAAGAATCAGTCCGCCGACGCTGTAAGTCACAGTGGAGTTTTCCTTGACGCGCCAGTCGTTGAACTTGACGTAGTCGTTCACGATCGCCTTGTAGTCCAGAATCGTTGATTTTACGTTGCGGAGCTTTTCGCGCTGACGACGATACAAAATGTATGCCTTGGCGACGTCCGCGTATCCGGCCTGAACCAGAACGGCTTCCACGCTGTCCTGAATCGCTTCGACCGAGATGAGTCCCTCCTTGATCTTGCTTTCAAAGTCCGCGGTGACTTTCAGCGCGAGAAAGTCGATCACGGAAGGATGGTACTGCTTTTCTTGCGCTTCGAACGCCATCTTGATAGCGTCGGAAATTTTCGTCAAGTTGAAGTCTACTGCCTTGCCGTCGCGTTTCTGAACTTGATACATGGTGTTTCCCCGATTTTTCGCTGTTAGCGGTTTGATAGAGTTGTTCTATAATAATCGTTTTTTCTGAATTTTCGGTCAGACGCCCCGTATTTCGACATTCGGTACGTAGGCGGAGACGATTTCCCGGTATCGCTCCATTCGCTCCTTCGGCGCGGCCGAGAGACCCGCGCCGTTCAGAAGATCGCCGGAATCGACGAACGATTGGAGAAAATAGCGCTTAGCGCCGGCGATCCAGCGCCCGATCGCATCGAAGTCCTCTTCCGTATGAAGAGGATGAACGACAGTCGTTCGGAATTCGCACGGGACGGCGTTCGTCAGCAGGAAAGCGACGCTTTCCTGCACCTCGTCAAGGAAGCCGGAAACGCCGATGGCGTCCGCATAGCGTTCAGGCGCATGCTTGACATCCATTGCGACGTAATCCAAAAGCCCTTCCTTGACAAAATTCTTCAGCGCGTCAGGCCGCGAACCGTTCGTGTCCAGCTTGACGGCGAAGCCAAGTTCGCGAATCGCGGAAATCAAGTCAGAAAGCTCGGCAAGGAGGGTTGGTTCGCCGCCGGTGATGCAGACTCCGTCCAAAAGCCCCCTGCGCTTTTTTAAAAAGGCGAGAACGTCCTCTTGCGACAGCGCGTCGTCCTGCGACTCCGTTCCAAGAACCAGGGAGCCGTTATGGCAGAAGGGACAGCGGAAATTGCAACCCTCGGTGAAAACGGTGCATGCCGTTTTCCCGGGGAAGTCCAGCAGTGTCAGCTTCCGGAGCCTGAGGTTCGTTTTCGCCATGATTCACAACTTTTTTCGGATGCGGTTCTAATAAATCGAATAGATTGGCGTTCCACAATATCTTGTGTTTACATTGTAATATAGTGGCTCATCTTGCGGTGTCAAGCGGTATTTGAGAAAAAATGAAGAGAAAAAATAAAAAGGAAAACGAGAGAAAAATAAATGAAAACCGGACGTCTTCGCACCTGCTTTGAGAAGCGGCGCTTAGAGCGACTGATCGCTGTCGCCGTCATGGTCTTTTTCGTGTTGAAATGGTGCGAAATTGAAAATCGGCATCCAGGAAATCAAGGCGCGTGAATTATAATTCAGCAGCCCGATCTGCAGACCGTGATGGCAGGAGTTGAAGAGTCCGATCTGAATGTTGAACGCGCTTTCCGTTGGGTCGTCCGCCGCGTCGGAAACGAAAGGATAAAGCACGTCGTCATTCTTGTTGACAAGGCCGATCATCGCTCCGAAGTTTTCCCTGACCATGTTCAGCGCTCCAATCGCAAGTCCATAGTTTCGAGTTTGATTCGATGCGAGCGAAAGGGTGATTCCATATCCGCTGTCGGAGACGAGAAGCGCCGAAGCGAGAACGCCTGCATGGCTTCCGGCGAACGTGCCGCCCGCAAGTCCGAGTCCATAAAGGTCCAAAGGGGAAAGAATCGCGCCGATTCCAATTCCGAAGATGCTCGCCCGAAGCGGAAAGAGGCAGCCGTATGGAGCGCAGACCGGCGCGAGCTGGAACGGCGTAAATGTCTCATCGTCGGGATTCGACCATGGGGACGCAGGCTCGGTCGATATCGGAAACGCCTTGAAGATTGCATAATCGTCGGATGCCGCGCATCCTGCGGCAAGAAGAGCCGTCGCAATCAAATAGTGACAGAAGATTATGATAGTCAATGTCATTTTGATGAATCTCGCATGATTCCGCGAGTCGTCCTGGCGTTTCATTTTTTTCCCTCCGGAATGCCGTTGCAGGAGCTTTCGAAGCGCGCGCGTGCACGCGCTCACAGTATTCCGATACTATAGCATGGAGGCACGGAATTTTCATCTGCAATGATGCGCGATTTCGGAAGAACCTGCGACAAGCGGTTCGTTTTTGGATGGGGAAAAGGCATCGCTTCACACTTGAAAAAACGGGATTTTCATGTATAATGATAGGGCTTTCAAAAATGGAGGAAGGCTTTTATGAAGAAACTGCTTGTTCTTGCGATTCTGCTTGCAGTCTGCGCCGCAGCCGTCTGTCTTTCGATTCGCCGCCGCGCGAGCTGGAGCGGAACGGACAAGCTCATTGTTTGCGCGACGACGTATCCCATTTGGATTTTCTCGCGCGAAGCGACTCGCGGAACATCGATTGTTCCTGAAATTCTCATTCCGCCATCGGCCGGATGTCCCCATGACTACGTTGTTTCGCCATCCGATCTGGCCAAGATCTCTTCCGGCAGGATTCTTCTTCTGACAAACGGCTCCGGTTTGGACGACTCCGCGATTCGCGCGGCAAAGGCGGCCGGCGGCGATGTCCGCGTGATCGACGCCTCCGCCGGACTGACGCCCATCGAAAGAGCAGGCGAGCGCTGCGAGGACATGGAAGGGGCGTCGCACGTCCACACGGTCAACGGGCATTTCTTTGCAAGTCCGGAGCAGGCAAGGACGATTGTTCGCAACATTGTCGAAGCGCTGATCCCGTACGCAGCGACCCCCGAGGAGGCGGAGCGAATCCGGAAGAATGGCGAAGAGCAGGATGCGCGTCTAGCGGCCCTCGCCGAATCTTTCCGCAGAGAGCTGGCATTTGCAAAGGATGTTGCGACTGCAGCTCAGCACGACGTCTTCGACTATCTGTTTCGCGATTCCGGATTGCGGCCTCCGCTTTCCATTGCAGCGAATCCGGATGTTCCGCTTTCTCCTGCTGAACTTTCCGAGCTGAAACGCGTTTTCGAACAGGAAAATGTTTATGCGATTTTTACGGAACCGCAATATCCGGAAAAGATTGCGAATATTCTTGCGTCGGAGTCCGGAGTTCGCCGCGTGCGGAAGCTCGACCCATGCTCAAGCGGTTCGGACAATCCGCCCCCCGGTCTCTATGAAGAAGTAATGAAGGCGAATCTTGAGACGCTGAAGGAGGCGTTGCGATGAGAGAGCGTCTTGCCGCCGTCCGCTTGGAACATGTCTCCGTCAAGCTGGCGGAAAATCGGATTCTCGACGATGTCTGCGCTTCCATTCCGCAGGGGCTTTCGACGGCGATCGTCGGGCCGAACGGCGCTGGGAAAACGACGCTCACGCTTGCCATGCTGAACCAGCTGCCCTACGAGGGGCGCATAGCGTTCCCCGCTGCCGAAGCGGAGGGTCGCGCACCGCGTTTCGGCTTTGTGCCGCAGCATTTGCAGTTCGATCGGAACATGCCGATGACCGTAATCGAATATCTGCTTTCCGGCATTCAGCGCAAGCCGCTGTTTCTCGGTCCGTCGAAACGGCTTCTTTCGCGCATCGACGCCATTTTGGAAGACGTCGAATGCTCGCATCTTGCGAACCGTCGCTTCGGAGCTCTTTCCGGCGGCGAAATCCAGCGCGTATTGCTGGCTCAAGCGCTCTTGCAGGAGCCGGATATCCTGATTCTGGACGAGCCGACGAGCGGAGTCGATCTCAAGGGAGGACGTCTCTGTTGCGAACTGCTCCGTCGGATTCATGAAACACGTTCCTTCACTCAAATCATGATTTGTCACGATCTGGCGATCGTCACGGCGCACGCGGATCGCGTCCTTTGCCTGAATCGTACGGCAACCGCATTCGGAAAGCCTCATGAAGTCCTGACGCACAAGGCTCTTGCGGAAACTTTTGGCCTTCATCTCGGACTGCCGGACATTCATGGCCTTCCGGCGAATATTTTAGAATGTCCGCCGTCCTGTCCGCTCGCCCGCGAACACGCCCATCTGCATGACCACTGTCATCATCGGAAGGAAGAGGAAGAATGCACGAACTGATTCTCCGCATTGCCGACGCAGCATCCTATCTGCTCCCATTTGATTGCATGGAGCCGCTTTTCATGCGGCGCGCATTTCTTGGACTTCTTTTGATCGCTCCCCTCGCAGCGCTTTCCGGGGTTCATGTCGTGAATTCCAGGATGGCGTTCTTTTCCGATGCGATCGGGCATTCCGCATTCGCGGGCGCCGCGATCGGACTCGTCCTCGGAATCTCCATCGACTTTACGATGCCCGCGCTTGCGCTTGCCATCGGTCTGCTTATCATGTGGCTGAAGCGGGAGAGCCGCCTTTCCTCGGACACTGCCATCGGAATCGTCTTTTCCGCCGTCGTCGCGTTCGGTCTGGCCGTCGTCAGCGGAAGCCGAGAGGCGGCGACCAGCATCAACATGTTTCTCTTTGGCGACATTCTGACAATCGGCGATGCGGAGATCGTCGCGCTTGCGCTTCTGCTCGTCGCATTTCTCCTTTTCCAGTTTTTCACGTGGAACCGGATGCTGAACATTTCCGTAAGTCCGCAAATCGCCGCCGTTCATCGTATTCCGCTCCGCGCCATCCAATACGTCTTTGCGGCTCTTCTCTCCTTGGTCGTCATCTTCAGCGTTCGCGCGGTCGGCGTACTGCTTGTAACGGCGATTTTGATCGTACCGGCAGCATCGGCGCGCAACTTCGTGCGCACGTCGAAAGGCGTTTTTTGGTGTTCCATGCTTGTCAGCATCGTCTCTTGCGCGGCGGGACTCGTCCTCTCCGCGCAAGAATCCGTACGGATGCCAGCAGGCGCTGCCGTCGTGCTTTGCTCCTGCGCGATCTTTCTGGCATCCTTTCTTTTTTCATTGACCAAGGGGCGCAAGGCGGCCGACACGGAACAGTGAGCGGCTCGGCTCCCGCCTGCGTAAATTCCGATCGACGCGATAAAATGGAACACGAAGAATGCGAACGGATTCAGAACGAGTCAGAGCGACCAGGGGGACGAGCGCAAGGGTGAAACGGCTTTTTTCTTTTTGCGTCATGTGCGCATCGATCTGACGACCTCAAGCGCCATTGCGCTCCATATAAGAACGACAAGTCCGATGTGCTGGAGACGCTTCGGGAAGAGCTCCCTCGCAAAAAATCCAGAAGGCGCAGAACGCAGTCGCATTCTGGAAATCAAGATTCAAAACGCGATTCAAGTCCGGAAGGAAGAGCCTGTAGCGCAAGAAACAGAAAAGCGCCTATGACTCACAAGGACAGAGTTCCATGATGGGCTCCTCCGTGCCGTTTTGCGCTGACATGCCGACTCCGAAATACGGAGCGACAGGGGCGGGCGAAGAAACGGAATGCGGAAACGGTTGAAATCGTTAAGCTCATGTCTTTTATGAAATTGAAACTTATTGTCCTTCGCCGTTCTCGAGACGCAGTTGCGCTTGTCGCAAGCGATCCGGCGATGCTTAAGAGGAAACTTTCGAATCATTTTCTGTAAAGAGGACCTTTCCGGATGTGGAAGCAGTCGCTCCGGCCTTCCCGCGGACAAGGAGACGGCATGTTGATGTCGAGTCGTCCGAAGATGCCAAGGACGCGCTTCCCTCCCTTTTTCAAATTTGTGCACGCAAAAGAACGTTCATAAGGAAAAGGCGTGTCGCACCTGAAAGATCTTTTTACGAAAGACTCCTTTCCTTCTTATTTCCCCAAACTCGCCTGAAGCAGGCGCCGCGCGGAGCCGATCCGTCCGCGCAAGAAAGACGCCGAAATCGGAGAGACTGCGAAAGAAGGGAGAGTTGATTATTGCGAGAGAGAAGCGAAGGCGCGAAACAACCGCGGCATTCGGCGGCAGTCAGAGAGCTTGTTTTTTTGCAACGAAGAAAAGGCGGGGGAAGGGGAAGAGCACGGAATCGTTTTTGAGCGCAGGAAAGGATGCTTCGACGCCCTTCAAGAGATCTTGTTCGAATTCTTCCCGCATGAATTCGGGCAGGGCGGTCAGATACGGACGAAGCCCTGTCGCCCGATACCACTCCAGAATTGCGCGATGCGATGGAAGAATATGAAAATAATCCGTCTCCCAAATGGAGAAGGAAGCTGCGCATTGCATCAGGATATCGCAATAATCAATGGCTGTCAGAAGATGAAATGGGCGTATGCCGGAAAGATGCTTGCGTCGATCCGGTCGTTGCGCAAGTTCGCGCATAAGACGATGGACGGGAGATTTGGACTGCATGGGAACCTGTACGGCGAGAACGCCGCCAGGACGCAGAGCCTGCATCAGACGCGGCAGGAGCGAGTGATGGTCGGGAATCCACTGCAAGCATGCATTGGAGAAGAGGACGTCCCATTTCGAACCCAGGACTGAAAAGTCGTCGGTTGCGTCGAAGAGACGGAATTCAATGTCGGGGAAGCTTGCTTGAGCGCGCTTGATCATGTCCGGCGAACTGTCGACGCCAAGGATTCGAGCATGAGGAAATCGCTGTTTCAGAACCATCGAACTGTTGCCTGGACCGCAGCCCAAGTCAAGAACGAGTTTCGGCTCATCGATGTCGACGCGGTTCGCCAAATCGCGTGCAGGCTGCGTCCTTTCATGTTCGAATTTCAGATATTGCGCGGGATTCCAGTCCATTTTGCATTTTTCCATTTTCGCCTGGTTTCAAGTTTTCCGCCACGAGTCATGCCATCCTTCCGAAGGAAGCTCCGAATCGTCGGGCCGCATCCAAATGATTCGTTGCGGAGATGCGCGGACCGCCGTTCGTGTCTCCGCATCCGCCGGCGAGGATCATGCCTCTGTCTTGAAATCCGATGTAGTTTACGATAGCGAACTTATAATAGGATTCCGCCTGCCGGAAGGTCCAAAAGAAGTCGTCCGCGGCGGTCATGAGCAGCGCGCAGTCCTTGACGGGATAGCGCTCATAGCGACCCAGGGGCGGATTCGGATCTTCTTCGGCGAGACAGTAGAAGCGCTCGATGAACGCTTTGAGCTTCGAGGAGAGGGTCCAGAAATAGAGCGGCGAGGCGAATACGATCACGTCGGCCGCACGAATCGAAGGAACAAGATCATTGAAGGCGTCCTTCTGCACGCACGGCTTGCCATAGCGACAGGCGTTGCAGCCGATGCAGCCATTGACCTGCGTCTTCGCAAGGGAGACGCATTCCGTTGCGCAACCGGCCTTTTCTGCGCCTTCCAGAAATGCGTTGACAAGTTGCGATGTATTGCCATGGGGGCGTCCGCCGCCTTGAACGACAAGAATCCTCGTCGGATTGTTCTTCATAAGATTCGCTCCGTGTTTGCGTCCGCTCTCAGTTTTCTTGAATAGAATGCAGAAATGTAGCGCCTCGCGATGCGGTTGTCAAGAGACTTCATCCTGTTCGTTGTCGGAGCGTTTCGCGGCGATGCGTCGTTCGCGATCCGCCGCAAGATACTCTGCGGCGGTGGAAATGCAGGAGAATTCAGGCATTCCCCAAGAAAGGGCGCAGACAAGCCTTCTCATCGACGGCCGCGAATAGAAAGGAAGCGAGATGCGAACTCGGTCATGAATTTCGGCGCGGGCATGAGACGCGAAGGAGGAGTACGATACGGCTCTTTTGAGAAAGAAGGCTGCGCTCTCACTCGCTCAGGACGATATCCTTCTGCAGAGCCAGCCAGCCTTCGCGTCCGGGAAGAACGCCCTTCTCGATTTCAGCGGAGGGAAGAGAATCTGCAGGGGCGGAAGAAAGAAGGTCGCCAGGCGCGCAGAATTCGACCCCGCGCGCCTTCGCCATGGAAAGGAAGTCGTCGAAGAGATCGGCGCATGCGCCTCCCTCGGACTCGGCATGAATGGTCAGAAGATTGAATCCGTCCGGATTCGCTGTCGCAAGGAGCCGCTCGTTGTAGTTGTCGCGGGTGACTCCGTCGCGTCCGAGCATTTCGTCATAGGTCGGCATGTTCAGCGGGATCTGCGGCGTGGATAGACGCTTGCCTTCAACGACAGGAAGAAACGGCTTGTCTCCGCGGCAGTCGCTGTTATATTGGAAATGGAACTCTTCCTTCGCGAGAAGGACGGCGTTGACGCATTTCCAGCCAGGCGCGGCGGAACAGGTCGGCGGCGTGCCGATGATGCGGTCGATCTCCTCGTAAGCGCGCCTCAGATGCGTTCGGATCGTCTCCGGGGCAAGTTGATCGATTCTATTCTGCCAAGCGTAATGATCCCACGCATGAAGACCGATTTCATGTCCGGCGGCCGCGCAGTCGCGAAGCGCGGATTCGTTGCGGCGTCCGATGCGCGGTCCAGGCCACATAGTTCCCATGAGAAGGATGTCGAGCCCATAGAGGCTGGCTGCGCTGGTTCGAAGCATCTTCCAAAGGAACGTCGGCTTCAGGAGACGCCAAAGATTCCGTCCCATGTTATCCGGTCCGACGGAGAAGAAGTAGGCGGCGCGGACGCCGTGGCGATCCATAGCGCGCAACAGGGAGGGAACGCCATGACGCGTTCCCCGGAAGGTGTCGACGTCGACGCGAAGGGCGATCTTCATTTTTCGATTCCGAATTCGCCGGAGGCGATGGCCTGGCGGAGGAAGAAATCGAGCGTCTCGCGAATGGAGTCGCGGAAGGGGACGACGGGCTTCCAATCGCAATAGCGCGCGGCGTTGCGGATGCTCGGCTTGCGGTGTTTGCAATCCTGATATCCCTCGCCGTAGAAAGAGCCGCTTTCGACTTCCTTGAAGCCGGCGAAGGGCGGAAACTTCGAACGAAGCGGATGCTTGTCGAACTCTTCCACGAGGATGCGCGCCATTTCGCGAATGCTTGCTTCGTTGTCCGGGTTGCCGATGTTGATGATCTTTCCGTCGCAGCGACCGCCTTCGTTGCGGATGATCCGGAAGAGGCATTCGATGCCGTCGGTGACGTGCGTGAAGCATCGTTTCTGTTCGCCGCCGTCAATGAGAAGGATCGGGTTGCCTTGAACGAGATTGAGGATCAGCTGCGTGATTGCGCGGCTGCTGCCGATGCGGGCGGAGGAGAGGGAGTCAAGTTTCGGCCCCATCCAGTTGAATGGCCGGAAGAGCGTGAACTTGAGACCCTTGGCGCCATAAGCCCAGATGACGCGATCGAGCATCTGCTTGCTGCAGGAGTAGATCCAGCGCTGCATGCGGATCGGACCGAGGATCAGGCGGGAGTTGTCTTCGTCGAAATTTTCATCGTCGCACATGGCATAGACTTCGCTCGTAGAGGGGAAGATGATGCGCTTGTTGTACTTGAAGCAGTAACGGACGATCTTCAGGTTTTCTTCGAAGTCGAGTTCGAACACGCGGAGCGGGTTGCGCGTATATTCGATCGGCGTGGCGATGGCGACGAGCGGAAGAACGACATCGCACTTGCGGACATGGTATTCGATCCATTCATGATTGATTTGAACGTCGCCCTCGAAGAAATGGAAGTCCGGATTGTCCAGCAAGTCGTTGATATAGTTGCTCCTCAGATCCATGCCATAGACTTCGTAGTTTCCGTCGGCGAGCAGACGGTTGCTGATGGCGCTGCCGATGAATCCGTTGACGCCAAGAATGAGGACGCTGGTCTTGCGGCGTCCGAGCGGTCGCGCGCTGGAGACGAACTGACCTTTTTCGACGAAGCGAGCGTCCGCCGCGAGCTGGGCGCCGGTGCAGTAGAGACCGTTCTCCGCTTGCGCGAAATTGATGCGGAGCGCATCCTGACCGCAGGCGATCGTCAGGGGATCGAGCGAAAGAATCGAACCCGCGGGAGCAGTCTTCTCCGCCGGAACGACTGTGACGTCCCAGAAAAGGTATTTTTTCGATGCGAAGAAGCTGAATGCGCCGGGGTAGGGCTTGGTTACGGCGCGCACTAGATTGCGGATGCTTTTCGCGCTCGCATTCCAGTCGATAAGACCGTCCGCAGGCTTGCGGCCTCCGTAAACGGCGGCTTCCGCTTCGTTCTGCGGCGCAGCGGTCCAAGTTCCATCGAGGATTGAAGGCAGAACTCGTGCGAGCAGGGCGTCTGCAGCAGCAGCGGCTTTCTTATGCACGTCGAGCGCCGTGTCGTTGTCGTCGATGGGGAATTTCTCCTGCGCGACGATATCTCCTGCATCAGCCTTAACGACCATTTTGTGCAGGGTTACGCCGGTTTCCGTTTCGCCGTTGACGACGGCCCAATTGATCGGGCAGCGTCCGCGGTATTTCGGAAGCAGTGAGCCATGCAGGTTGAACGCGCCTTTTTTCGGGATGTCGAGCAGCTCCTGCTTGAGCATGCCGCGATAGTAGAAAGAGAAGAAGACGTCCGGCTCCATCCGACGGATGCGTTCGACCCACAGCGGATGATTGACGTTTTCCGGCGCGAAGACCGGAATTGCGTATTTGGAAGCGGTTTCCGCGACAGAGCGGAACCAGACGTTTTCATTGGGGTCGTCGGCATGCGTGAATACGGCTTCGATTTGGAAGCCTGCTTCGATGAGGCGTTCGATTCCGACGCATCCGATGTTGTGGTAAGCGAAGACGATTGCTTTCATAAGCCCTTCTCACTATTTGGTTGTTTGATTCGTATTGTCGCTGACATTGCTTGCTTCGTTTATGTCGGGAGCGGCATCGCCGTTCCGATGGACGGATTCGATGAAGAACTGCGGTCGCGCTCGGGCGTTGAGATGGATCTTTCCGATGTATTCGCCCAGAAGTCCCATGCCGGCGAACTGTCCGCCGAGAAGAATGAAGGCGATGGAGAAAAGAGCGAAGATGCCGTTTTCGCCCCAGTCCTTGTCGAGTTGCGAGACGATGAAGACGATGACTCCGAAGACGAATCCGAAAAGCGCGACGAGAAAGCCGAAGAACGTCAGAAGACGGAGCGGGAATGTGCTCGTTCCGGTCAGAAGGTCGTACTGGAGCGCAATCAGCTTGAGGACCGTATACTTGGATTCGCCCGCCATGCGTTCCGCATGCTTCACTTCGATTTCCGTGACTTTGCGCGCGTAGTTCATTGCGAGCATCGGAATGAACTTGCCGTTTTCCGGGCAGAGCAGGACGGCGTCGACGACGGAACGGCTGTAGCCGCGGAGCATGCATCCGTAGTCGGTCATCGTTCGCCCATTGCAGAGCTTGCGTACCATGAGGTTGACCATTTTGGACGCAAGCTTGCGGAAGATCGTGTCTTTCCGGTTTTCTCGGATCGTGCCGACGACGTCGTAGCCCTCGCGGAGCTTGGCGAGCAGCTTCGGAATCTCCTCCGGCGGATTCTGCAGGTCGGCGTCAAGCGTAACGACGTAGCGTCCGCGCGAGGTCTTCAATCCGGCGGTGACAGCGGCGTGCTGCCCGAAGTTCGCGGAGAGAATCACTCCGACGATTCTAGGATTCGTCCGACTTGCTTCGATGATCATGCGCATGGAATCGTCGCGACTTCCGTCGTCGACGAGAATGATTTCGCTGGTTGCGTCGAGTCCGTCGCAGACGGCAGTCGTTCTGCGGATCAGTTCAGGCAGATTCGCCTCTTCATTGTAGACCGGGATGACCAGCGAGAGTTCGATAGGGCGATTCATTCCTTCGTTCCTTTCGGCGGGAAGTAATAACGGATCAACATTTTCTTCTTCAGGACGGATTCGACCTTGTCCGCACGGCCTTTCGCCTGATATTCTCGAACTTTCTTTATCTCCATGATGTCCAGCGGCTCCATTGCGACATCAAGGGATTGAAATTCATTCTGAATGTCTTCCGGAGCTTCCATGACCGTGCGCTTTTGCGCGATCAGGACGCCTCCGTCCTTCTTCGCATTCGCAATGAAGTCGCGAAGCTCGTCGATCCCGCCGCTTTCCACCGTGTCGTCATAGAAGCTGCGCGATTCGGCGTCGATCCGATTCATGGCGAAAAGACGCATCGGTTCCGGAAGATCCAAATAGAATGCAGCCTTTGCGATCGAACGGTTCTTTCCGAAGAAGCCGACAGAGCCGTTCGGCAAGTTCAGCGTCCGGACGTATTCTCCGACAGAGCGGAAGAATTCGGGTTGCGGCTGGAAGACCGGCGAGCTGCGGAAAGTCGGAATGATGATGGCAAAAACGAGCAGAAAGACGACTGCGAGAATCGGAACGATTCGATTCAAGGATGCATGAAGCGTGGAGAACGCGCAAAGCGCCGTCTTGCCTTTCCGCTCACGGACGAACGAGATGATCCAAAAACTGAAGCATATGAATGCGACTGCCGGGAAAAGGATGTAGATCATCAGCGGATACCAGTACGGCAGGGGAACCCCTTCCGGGAAAATACGGTCGTGGATCGCGAACGGATAGATCGGCGTGATCAGAAGTACGAGCAGCAAAGCGACAGGAATTGCAAAATCCACGATTCTGAACAGAATTTCCGAAATCCTGTGCAAGGGAAGATCCGCCCGCGTCAGCCATGCCGCTGTCAGCAGAACGCAGAAGGGGACGATTGGAAGAATGTAATAAACGCGCCGCGATTTGGAAATCGCGAACAGCGCGAAGATCAATACGATGGAAAGGACAAGCCAGCGATCCTCTTGAGACGCCTTCTTCCAGCCCCGCATGAGGAAAGCCGCAAAGGCAAGGACGAAGAAAGGAGTCCATGGCAGCATGAGTCGCGCCGTCCATGGGAAGTACATGAACCAGGGAGAGTCATTGTGATCCCACGGATTGAAGGTGCGCACAAGATTTTCGCGGAAGACGAGCTCCAAGCCATTCGCGCCATAATCGCCGTCCCGGGTCATCCCCTCCGCTAAGAACGGCAGGAAGTAGCACGCCATGCCGCAGAGGAAGGCCAGCAGGAACTTCCAGTTCAGATGCTTGAGCCAATCGTTGCGCATGGCGATGTCGACAAGGACGACTCCGACTGGAATGACGAAGCAGGGAAGCCCTTTGGTTTGCGCGCCGATCGCGCAGACGAACCAAAAAAGGAAGTAGCGGAAGAAGGACTTCGCTTTCCTCGACGAAACGTACCACAGCACGGCGATCAGAATGAATGCGAGGCTTTCCATATCGGCTTCCGCCCGACGTCCCCAGTAGGCGAAGGAATGGATCGTCAGAAAGATCCATGCGGCGAGCCATGCGGCGGATTCGCCGTAAAGACGTCGCGCGAGGCGGATCAGCGCGACCATAGCAAGAAGGGCGAAGATCGCGCTCGGAGCTCGGGCAAGGAATTCGTTCAGAACGCCTTGATTGACCGATTTCGACAGAAACGCCATGAACCAGTAGCTGACGAGCGGCTTGTCGAAGTAGGGCTGTCCGTTGATGGTCGGATGAAGCCAGTCGCCGGAAAGAAGCATTTCGCGGACGACGGCGAACCAGCGTCCCTCCGAACCGACAATGGAGTCAAGACCGAGATTGAAGAAGACGAGCAGGAACGCGAAAACCCAGAAAAAAATCCACCGCTTCGACTTGGCAAGCTGAGAAAGAAGGTTTTCGCTGCATTCCTGAAAGCGGAGTATGGTGAAGTCAGACATGACGCGGAAAAAACCTCAATGACGTTCGTTCAAAATTTTCTTGCACGCGCCGATCGCGTCGTCAACATCGTCCTCCGTCATTTCCGGGAACAGAGGCAGGGAGAAGATGCGATCCGAATTCCATTCCGTGTTCGGCAGCGCGCCGTCGGGAATGTCGTAGGTTTCGCGGTAGTACTTTTGCTTGTGGACGCAGCGGAAATGCAGTCCCGTTCCGATGTTCTCCTTTTTCAAGGCTTCCATGAATTCGTCGCGTCCGATGCCTGCCTTCTCGATGTCGAGACGCACGATCATGAGGTGATGGCAGTGCTTGTGTTCGTAGTTAGGCTCGGCGAGCGGCATGAGTTCCGGCACGGATGCAAGCTTTTCCATATAAAGGGCGCAAATTTCCGCGCGGCGACGATTCATTTCCTCCACGCGAGAAAGCTGGGTGATGCCGAGGACTGCCTGCATGTCCGGCATGTTGAACTTATATCCAGGTTCGATAACCTGAGCCTGCGGCGCACGGTTGTTCGTCTGACGGTCGTAGGCGTCCACTCCAAGCCCGTGAAACTTAAGACTGCGGACGCGTTCCGCGAGCGCCTTGTCCGGAGTCGTGAACATGCCGCCTTCGCCTGTGGTGATGTTCTTGATCGGATGAAAGGAGAACATGCAAGTGCCATGCTTGCCAATGCGTTCGCCCTTGAATTCCGCTCCAAGCGCATGCGCCGCATCCTCGACGAGCATGATGTCGCGTCGTGCCGCAAAATCGCGGATTCGATCAAGTTCGACGACGCTTCCTGCAAAATGGACGGGCACGATCAGTTTCGTGCGCGGCGTGACGGCCGCCTCCAGCATTTCCGGCGTGGACATGAGCGTGTCGCGGTCGCAGTCCGCAAAGGATATGCGCGCGCCGAACAGACTGACCGCATTCGGCAGGGAGACCCATGTCATGGAAGGGGATACGACTTCATCTCCGGGCTTAAGTCCGATGGCGCGAAGCAGGGCGAACATCACCGCAGTTTCGGAGGTCATCGGAACGGCATGCGCCGCGCCGACGTATTCGCAAAACTTCTGCTCGAATTCCGCGTTCTTCGGTCCGGTCGTAATCCATCCGGATCGCAGAACATCTTCAACCGCTTTGATTTCCCATTCCAAAAGCGAGGGCTTGGAGAAGGGAAGGAATGTAGAGCGCATAAGATAAGTGACCTTTCTTTCGCATGAAAACCGTAGACTACTATACAGCTTCGCGCATTTTTTTTCAATGGCATCCGGCGATTTTTTTTCTCCGTACAAGATTTTGGCAAGAGAGAAACGATGCGAAGCGTTGTGAATTAAGACCATGCGCGTGGCGACATCCGCATTGCATCGCCGTATTGCATCGCCGTATTGCGAATATGCGTACATGAGAAAAAAATGGGATCTTCTCCGTTTTTTTCGCGAACGTTGTCGAGCGCAAGGAGAGAACGCGGCGTCAGCCCGGCGAGAGCCTGCGTTCGCAGGATTCCGGATGTTGCGCAATCTGCTCCCAATAGCGGGCGGAAGGTCCCTCGGCGATGCGTCGCATCAGATCTTCGAAGGATGCTGCGTCGGAAAGAGAGGAGACGGATGCGCGGAGAGCGCCGGAGAAGCCGCGCCCGCGCAAAAAGGCGAGGATGGATTTCCGTGCGACGACGTATCCGTAGTCTCCGTAGAAGGAGAGGACGTCGCCCATGTAGGAGCGGATCGTTTCAACGAACTCGGAAACGCTCGGAGGCTTTGCGGTCGGATCGACCGCCTCGCGGAAGATCCATGGATTTCCCAGCGCGCCCCGTGCGATCATGGCGTTTTCGCACCCCGTCCGTTCCAGAAGTTCGCGATACGCTTCGGGCGTCAGGGCGCCGCCGTTTGCGACGACCGGAATCGTCAGAGCCTCGCGGACTGCGGCGATCGCCTCATGAAAGACCGGACCGGAATAGAACGCTTTCATGACGCGTCCGTGAAGCGTGATTGAAACGGCGCCGGCGTCCTGAAGGCGGCGGCAGAACGCGACGGTCGGAGTCGGATCGACGTCGCTTTGGATGCGCGTCTTCGCCGTGACAGGAATGCAGGAGTTCTTGACAAGGACTTCCAGAGCGCGGATTGCATCGTCGGGCTTCTTCAGGGCAAGCGAAATTCCTTCGCATTTCCTTGCGACCTTCGGCGCGGGACAGCCGAGGTTGAAGTCAAGAACATCGAAGCGCATTTCATTGACGATGCGCGCCGCCTTGGCAAGGGTATCAGGATCAGAGCCGACCAGCTGAACGCCAAGGAAGGATTCGTCGTCGGCGCGTTGGGCGAGACGCCGCGTCTTTTGGGCGGAGAAGACGAGCGATCCGGCATCGATCATTTCCGTGAACGCATAGCGGCAGCCGCACCTGCGAATCATGCGTCGAAATGGAACGTCCGTATGTCCGGCGATCGGCGCCATGATCGGCGCGCCGGGCGGATAGAGTCGCATCATGACTTGGAGATGACGATGCTTGCGTTCGAACCGCCGAAGCCGAAGCTGTTGCTGATGGCATGTCGGAGTTCGACGCCTTCCCGCGTGGCGCGGACAAGGTCGGCCCATGCGAATTCTTCGTCCGGATTCTCCAGATTGCAGGATGCGCTGACGAAGGAATGCTCCAGCATGAGCGACGTGAAAATCGCTTCGATTGCGCCTGCGGCTCCGATCGTGTGTCCGGTCTGCGACTTGGTGCTGTTGATCGCCGGGCGCGCGCCGTTTTCATGGAACAGGCGCTTTATGGCGTCCATTTCCACCGGATCGCCGAGCTTGGTGCTGGTTCCGTGGGTGTTGATGTACTGAATGTCGGCAGGCGCAAGTCCGGCATTTCGGAGCGCCGCCGCCATGACGTTCGTGCTGGCTTCCACGTCCGGCGCAACCATGTCCGTGGCGTTGCTGTTAGATGCGAATCCGGAAATGCGTCCGCGACTTTTCGCGCCGCGGGCGAGCGCATGCTCCTCGCTTTCCAGAATCAGCATGCCGGCCGCTTCCGCGATGACGAAGCCGTCGCGATTCGCGTCGAACGGACGACTGGCCATTTCCGGCGCGTTGTTGTAGGAATGCGACAGCGCGCGCATGGCGGTGAAACCGAGAGCCTGTTGCCAGGAGATTTCCTCTGAGCCGCCGACGAGGACGATGTCGTATTCTCCGGAAAGAATCAGTCGTGCGCCGGTGATGATCGCGATCGTGCCGCTTGTGCAGGCGCAGGAGATGTCATAGCTTTCGCCCCTGATGCCGAAGATGAGCGACATGTTCGCGACTGCGGAGCTCGGCATGATGCGCGGAACGCAGAAGGCGGACACCTTTCGCAGATTGCGCGTCGCTTCATAGACCGCCGCGCCGTTGTAAACTTCGGCATAGCAGCTTCCGGCGCATCCGTTCACGATCGCCATGCGTTCGCCGGGAAGCGTTTCCGGCGAATAGCCCGCCTCGACGATCGCCTCGTAAGCGGCGGCGACCGCCATTTTCGCATTTTTCGGCATGAAACGGAGCTTTTTCCGGTCGAACACGGGGCAGTCGAAGTCATAGTCGACAGCGCCTGCCACTTGGGAGTCCATGCCATATTCCTCCCATTGCTTCCTATGGGAAATTCCGCTCTTGCCTGACTTGAGTGCGTTGAGATTGGCCTGCAATCCGAATCCAAGCGGAGTAACGAGGCCGCGTCCGGTGATGACTGCATTTCGTTTCATGAAAAGCCTTTTCATTATGATCGCAAATTCTGCATGGTCGATCCAGCGTTCGCGCGTTGAGTAGAACGCGGATAACGCTTTACTTTACATGCGTTCCATTGGTTTGTCAAACGCCTTTTCGGCTCAGTCTTCCGCTCTTTTTTTCGGTTTTTTTCGGTTGCGGAGGGCAAAAAGGGCGCCCCATAGCGCAAGCTGCGTTCCCGCGATCAGACCGAGAGAATATGAAATTCCGACGACCGCGCCCTTCGCGCGAATCGACTCCGGCGGAATCAGTCCGCAGATCATTGCGGCGAGCGAAGTCAGGAATCCGGATCCGGCGACGACGAACATGCCGGCATTCCCGCCCGGAACGCGGAAAGGGCGTTCCTGATTCGGTCGGCTTCTGCGCAGAAAGATTGCCGCCGCGAACATGAGCAGGTACATCATCATGTACAACTGAGAGGAAAGCGCCATCATGACCCAGAATGCGTTGCCGATCGTCGGCATGACGAACACCAGAAGCGCGACAATGCTCGGCACGATCGCCTGGATGATCAAAATTCGCGTCGGAACTCCGAAACGGTTTGTCGCGCCCAACCAGGCTGGGGCGAGCCCTTCCTGAGTCGCCTTGAGCAGACCTTTTGACGGTCCAAGCGTCCATGCGAGCGTCGTGGCGAGAGCTCCGACGATGAGAAGAAAAGCCGTTGGCGCGATCAGAAAGCCCAGACGCTCCTGCTTCAGAAGAATGTGGAAAGCCTCCATTGTTCCGGACGCCATGCTCAATTCAGTCGGATTTACGATCAGCGCGATGGAAAGAGATCCGAGAATGCTCGTCCCCAGAATCAGAACGGAGGAAATCAGAATCGCGGGCGGATAGTTCTTTCGGGGATTTGAAACATCCCTCACATGAACGGCAGGCATGTCGATGCCGGCAATGGAGACCATCATGCCGGCCAGCAGCATCCAATCGCTCGGGCGCCGCAGATCCGGAAGGAATGCGCCGGGTGAAACCGAGATTTCCGGCTTTGCGTTCCAAAGATGAACTCCGGCGAGCAGAATGATGAAGAACGCGGGCAGAAGGGTTCCGGCGATCGCCCCGAACGCGCTTAGAAAAGCATATGCGCGAATCCCGCGGAAGGTTGCGAAGGTGCAGAACCACATCGAAGCGACGATGACCGCATAGACATACAGGCGGCTTTCCGCAAGAGCCGGCTTCCAGACGTAGGCGCTCGCCGTCGCGATGAAGACGAGTACGGTCGCAAACCACGGCAGGGCGTTCATCCATTGCATTAGAACGGCGGCCGCTCCCCATTTCGGTCCGAACGCCTCCTTGATCCAGAGATACATGCCGCCGTCTTCCGGAAAAGCGGACGCCAGCTCCGCCGAAACAAGCGCGACCGGAACGAAGAAGAACAACGCTCCCGCACCGATATAGAAGACGATCTGACAGCCGAAGTCGGCCATTTCCGGAAAATTCACGATCGAAAGAACCGCCGCCACGTTGATCATGGACAGCGCGAAGACGCCCATAGCCTTGCCACGCATAGTCAAATCCCCCCCTTTGGATTCAACCGAAAATATAAGGCGCG